>JBCCNE010000476.1:0-4092 GCA_039026015.1 Cyanobacteria bacterium P01_C01_bin.70
ATATGAGCGTATTGCATAACATATGAGCGTATTGCATAAGCTTTCCATTATCAAAGCTCTAAGTGTCTTATCGCGGTGAGAAATCCCTCTGCAGTGTCCTGAATGCGGCCATCATCACATCCGCCAGAACGGCCCTCGTGGAGGCAAGCAAAATCACCTCTGTGTGAACTGTGGTCGCCAATTTATTGCTCGCTATAGCCCTTGTGGATACAGCGATTGGAGCAAACGGTTGTGTCTGAGAATGGACGTCAATAGATTTGTTGTGAATGCTAATTCACAACAAATCTATTACTTTAAAGCTAGAAGTCTTCCTCCATCGCTTATCGCCTCAATAATCTCAACCCATTCAAGGTCACTAGCAGCGTTGAGCCTTCATGGCCCAATACTCCCGCAGGCAGCGTCAGTTCGCCGAGGAAATTGGCGATCATCAGCAGGACGATGGAGGTTAGGGCGATCGCGATATTTTGCCGAATGATGCGCCGGGAGCGCTTGCCAATGCGAATGGCCTGCTCCAGCTTTTCCAGGCGATCGGCCATCAACACGATGTCAGCGGTTTCTAAAGCCACGTCGCTACCCGCGCCGCCCATGGCAATACCGACAGCGGCTTGGGCTAAGGCCGGGGCATCATTGATGCCATCACCGACCATGGCGACAGTGCGATATTGCTGCTGCAGTTGCTGAATCACGCTCACCTTGTCCTCGGGTAAGAGATTAGCGTAGACCGTATCGACCCCGATGGTTTGGGCAACGGTTTGGGCAGTGGCTTTGTTGTCCCCCGTCAGCATGACTGTGGCAGAGATGCCGAGTTGGCGGAGACGGTCGAGTAAATCGGCTGCGGTCGGACGGACCTGATCGGCCACGGCTAGGAGGCCCAGAACCCGCTGCTGCTGGCTCACCCAAATCACGGTTTTGCCGTCTTGTTCTAGGTGCTGACTGGTCTGAAGCAGGGCTGATGGTAAGGCGGACTCTGATGGCCAGGTGCTCCGCGAGGGGGCGGCGGCCGCCGCCGCTGTGGATGCATCCGCCATGACGAACGGGGGTTTCCCCAGCCGCACGGGCACTCCGTCCAGGGTGCCGGCAATGCCCTGCCCGACCTCAGCCTGCACCGCTTGGAGCGACAGCAACGCTAAGTCTTGGCGTTGCGCTGCCTGCACCACGGCTTTGGCAATCGGATGTTCGGAATAGATTTCTAAAGAGGCGGCAGCTTGTAGCACCTGATCAGCCTCGATTCCAGAAGCTGGAATCAGGTCACTGACCTGAAGGATGCCAGTGGTCAGGGTGCCCGTTTTATCAAAGGCGATCGCCTGCACTTGCCCCATCGTTTCTAACTGCGCCCCATCTTTGAACAAAATGCCCTGGCGCGCCCCGCGGGCAATGCCCGACAGCAGGGTCGGCATAATCGCCGCCATCAACGCACAGGGCGACGCCACCACGAGGAAAACCAACATCCGGTAAAGGGTGGTTTCCCAACTCCATTGCCACAGCAGCGGCGGCAGGAATGCAAGCAACAGTGCAGCTCCCACGACGATCTTGGCGTAGCCGCGCTCGAAGGTTTCTAAAAACTGCTGGGAAGGTGGGGCGGTGCTTTGGGCCTGCTCGACTAGGCGAATCACCCGCTGAATGAGGCTGCTCTCAGGGGGCTTATGGAGTTCGACAGTCAACGCACCATTGCCGTTGATGCTGCCCGCAAACACCTCATCGCCAATGGCCTTCTCGATCGGAATGGACTCCCCTGTGATCGGCGCTTGATTAACCGTGCTGTAGCCTTCCCGAATCAGGCCATCCGTCGGCATCATCTCTCCCGGCTTAATCAGAATGCGATCGCCCACCTGCAGCTGGGCTGTGGGCACCATGCGCTCTTGGCTCTGGGTAATCGTTCTGGCGGTATCGGGCGTCAACTGCATCAAACTGCGAATGTTGCGTTCCGTGCGCTGCATCGCGATACTTTCTAGTGCCCCGCTAATGGCAAAAATCAAAATCAGTACGGCACCATCCACCAGCAGGTAATATTGCTGCTGCCATAAACCGAGAATGGCCGCTCCCACAGCTGCCACAATCATCAACAGGTCGACATCCAATTCGTGTTCTTGCCAGAGCGTCGTCAAGCCTTCGCGGGCACTCTCAAAGCCCCCAATCACGTAAGCCGCCAACAAAACCCAGACGCCAACGCCGACCCAGTTGCCCCCCAGGGCCAACCAGCCCAAGAGCGTCAGCAAGCCGCAGCTCGCCGCCGCAATCGCCTCGGGAAAGGTCTTCAGCCAGTGCCACCACGGCTGTGAGCGAGGAACTGAAAGAGGAGTTGCCATGCCGTCTCAAATCTTTTCATCAAGTCATGAATGAGGATAAACGTTGACATTGATGTTAAGGTCAAGACCATGCTGACCATCAAACAACTTACCCAAGCCGTCGGCCAAGGCATCACTCCTCGCATGGTGCGGCACTATCATCAAATTGGCCTGCTGCCGCCCCCGACCCGTTCTACTAGCAACTATCGTCTTTATAGTGAGGCGGATATCCAGCGTTTGCGGCGTATTGTCGCGCTGAAGCAGCAGGGATTTCAGCTAGCTCATATTGGGCAAATGCTGGCTGATCAGGCGGAATACCAGGGAGCCGATGCGCTCTTGCCGCAGTTTCAGCGGCAGTATCAAACCGTATTGCAACAGCTGATCAAATTGAGACAAACGGCCATGGCGTTGGAAGGTCTGTTGGGGCGCGATCGCGGCTGTCAGTCCACCCAAGCGGCGGCGATCGCTCAACTCCGGCTGTTAGAAACCGAAACTCAAGCAGCTCAGTCTATTAGTGAAGCCCTCTGGGCGCATCTGGATGCCGCCACGGCCGATCATCCTGAAAATTTCTCAGAAGCGCTGCAGCGCTTACTGCCCGACCTGTCGCAACGGCCAGAGATTGAAGTGGATGTTTTGTCCCATCTGGTGCTGGCCTGTGGGGATGTCAGTCTGGCGGCGTTCGCAAAATTTAGCGGCGACGCCATCAAAGCGGCCCGTGAATCCTTGCAGACAGGCAGTACCGTCGTCGGTGATGTCCCTGCCGTTATCAACACGCTCGATCAAACTCGACTCACCCATCTTGGTTGTCGGTGGACGACCCTGATCGACAATCCCCACATCCATGATGCCGCGGACGCTGAGCATACCTTTTGGCAGGAACCTGACTGGCAAGACCGGTTGATGCCCCTGATTGATGGGAACATTTGGGTGATCGGCTATGCGCCATCGGTTTTAATGAAGCTCTGTGCGGCGATCACCCAGCATCGCCACCGACCCGCCCTAGTCATCGGCTTACCTATCGGCTTCAGCCACGCCCCAGCCGCCAAGCGCCAACTAATGCAGTTAAATGTCCCTTACATTACTGTGGAAGGCACCCTAGGGGGCGGACTGCTCGCCGCCGTCGTCTTGAACCGACTGGCCGCCTCTCTCATCGAAAAGCCAGACTGTCACTGTTACTTGCAAGGCAAATAGCTGAAGTTAAAAATCGGTGTTGGTGAATCCAGGAATGAATTGGTTCAGTCGATAGATTCTGATAGTCCTCTTAAATTCCCCAATTCTGGGGGACTTCAGAGATCAGTTTCCCTCAGAATCGCTATCCATTATTCAAAACTCTGGCAAAGCTTGCGGTGTCGAGGTTTCTGACTGTCACTGGCAGCGGGTCGCAAGATGGAAATTTGGGGCTCCGTTGCGGTCTTCTCTGGGGGGAATTTCGTTTTCCCCCCAGACCCCCGTCGACCAGGACAAATCTGCCGTCCTGGACCTCGCAGAAGGGGGAAACTGTGGGTAGTGCTGAAGCTCTTGCCATCGGACCGGTGAGGTAGCGACGCATTTTCCTTCCGCAACCGAATCGTAAAATCCTTGATATACAGACAATAGAGTGATTTATGTAGAACGGATAGAGAATTGAGGGGCTAGGGGGTTAAATCATACCGCTATTCAGCAATGTCGTTAAAAATCAGTTTTGACCAGATCGGGGTTGAGCATTCGCTGTATGGGTAAAGGTGGTCGATTACCCAAGGGCATTGCTCTACGTCCCCTTCGCCGTGCTCAAAAGTGCAAGGGCTGGTGCCGAGAATTTCTCACTCAA
>JBCCNE010000477.1:0-4090 GCA_039026015.1 Cyanobacteria bacterium P01_C01_bin.70
CAATCTGGGCGTTAGAGCCGATACAACTGAGCGCGTTGCTCGCCGGTTGATTCAAGAATTTCAAACCCGTGGGGAGTTTCGCAATCGGGTACCCGATTTAATGTTTTTATCAGTGGGGCTCAACGATACCTGTCGCATTGGTAAGCCAGATGGTCGCCCTTTTACTGAGCTGCAGCTTTTTCAAACGCAGATGAGTGACCTGCTGGATACCGCTCAAAGCCTTTGTCCAACCATCTTTATCGGCATGACTCCAGTGCTGGAGGAGCGGATGCCTTTCGCTGAAGTTTTGTATTACAGCCGTCGTGACCAGTGGCGCTACAAAGAATTCACCCGCGCCGCCTGCCAGCAGCGCCACATTCCTTACCTTGATGTGTACGATCTTTGGCTGCGGCGCGGCAACGCCTGGTGGCGATCGCGCATCTCAGCCGACGGCCTCCATCCCAATGTGTTAGGCTACCGAGCCCTGCTTGAAGACATCACCGCTTGGCCTGCCTTCAGCCATATTTTATAGCGGGCGACATGCGGAATACCCTGAACTCAGAGCATCGCTCTGCAGTGTTAGGCATCGCGGCTGATCAGGCCAAAGCCCTTGGAGCCAGACAACTTCTGTGGGAGCGGCGTCGTCAGCACTGCATCCCTTATCACTCATTCCGCGTGCTTCACCTGCCTCACCCTCATCCCCATCTACTCTGCCACTCTCAACCCTCATCCATAGAGAGCTATGGGAGCGGCGATCGCGGCATCTTCAAACACCAGCAGCCAGAGCACCGCCAGTGCGAAGATAACACTAATCTTGAGAATCCATTTCACCATCCGGTTAGATGCTCTCGCAACGATTTTAAGAGCCTGCCAAAATCTCATTCTGTGTTCTGTAGGACTCTGCTTTACCTAATAAAGATAGGCTAAATGCTAAATTCCCTTAGCCAAACCACTCTTGGTAGATGTCCTCATACTGACCGGTTTCATAAAGGGTCAGCAGAGCAGCGTTGATGGCCTCGCGGTAGGGACTGTTCTGCTGCAGGGCAATGCCGTAGTTGAGCGACTGAAAGACATCGCCAACGACTTTGTACTGGCCTTGACCTTGGTGGTTGACAAAGTACTGCAGCACGGGGGAATCGTAGACCACAGCATCAATATCGTTGCCTTCTTCAACCGCCAAATATACTCCCTCAAGGGTGCTGTAATCTTGAAATAGCAGATTGGTTTGATCAGAGAGATATTCCGCCGCCGGGCTTTCGGCCACAGTAGCGATGCGCTTGCCCGGGAGATCTTCCAGTCCGTTGATCACGCCCTGCAGCTCTTGCACCGTAAAGGTGGTGGCGATACTCGCAGTAAAGTAAGCAAACACAAAATAGCCGGAAAACATCCACACTAGGCCAAAAAAGCGTCCCGTAAACCGGGTCGGCACTTTGTCGCCATAGCCCACCGTGGTTACGGTCACGGCAGCCCACCAAAAGGCTTCCCAAATGCCGTGCAGGTAGTTATCGGGAAACTGGCTGTTGTGTCGCCGTTCAGAAAACCACAGCAGATGGGCAACCAGCAGCAAAATCAAGATGAGAATGCCGACGCCCCAATAGAGGCGAGGCGATCGCAACACGGCTACGATAACACTCAACAACTTGACCACTTCACTGCCGTCACTGGGCACTAAGACCTGCAGACCCGACTCATAGTAAGGATGCGAAAAATCGAGCCGTTCTTCTCGCTGGGAGGTGATACCAATGCCCGCTACCGCTACATCAGCGGCTCCCCGCTCCACTTCATCCAGCAGTTTGGCCACAGAGTTGACGCCGACTAAGTCGTAGCTGAGGTCGAGTTCGGCAGCAATCGCCTCCCACACGTCGATACTAAATCCCTGATATTGCTGGTCTTCGTACATCACGAAGGGCTCAAATCGCTGCGTCACTACCCGCAAGGGCTCTGACGGCAGGGACGCTAATAGCGCGTCTTCGGGTTCCTCAGCTGCCAGTGGAGCCGGCGGAATCTCGGCGATCGCCTGGGCGGTACTTAACCACTCGTCAACCAACGAACGATTAGCCTCAATCCACTCTTGAGCATGGCGACGAATGTCGCTGGACTCGCTGCGACCGGCCAGCATTTTGGCGTTCTGGGCGGCAATATCTTCCAGCGGAATGGTGACTTGTTCGAGTAGCGATCGCGCTGCCGGATTTTCCGTCAAAAACTCGGTGTTGGCAACCACACGAATATCGTTGCGCGGAAAACCTAACTGGCAGGGATCTGACAAGCATCCGGCAATTCCCGTGATGACCGTTTCACTTTCTAACGGCTGTTGATCGGGGGGCAGGCTCGGATAAGGCACCTCTAACCAAATCACCTCTTCTCCGGGGCGCAGTTCGCTGACGGTCCAATTGGGAGTCCAGGTATAAAACAAGATAGACGCCCCGCGCCGTTGGTCAGCGATCGCCGTTTCAATCAGCGGCGCATAGTCTCCTTGGATATGCTCTACGGCATCCCTCAGATCATATTCCTGCAGATGATGGTCAATCACGTCAGCGCAGGCCCAGCCTTCATTACAGCCGATTAGGTCAGCTTTACCGTTACCATCGCGATCAAACGCCTCGATTACTTCTGGTTTGGCCAAGTCCGTCAGACTTTGAATATTGAGCCGCTCTGCCGTCGCTTTGTCGATGAGATATCCCTGCAAGGCGCCACCCGGCACCTCAAAGCCCACCGGCTCTACCTTGCCAGCAATATCTGCTTGCGCCAGGTAGCGATCGTGCAGCGGAAACCAGCCGCTCGCCCAAAAATCCATTTCCCCCGCCGCTGCCTGCGCAAAAAACTCATCGTTGCCCAACGTTTTCGGTTCATTGACGGTGTAGCCTAGCTGCATCAGCAGTTCTCGATAGACCTCGGCCTGAAACCAGCCCGTATCCCAAGTGGGGCGGGCAATATTGATAGCGGTAGCGGCTTGACCTCCAAGCGTGCCGTTCAACAAGCCAACGGTGAGGAGACCGACCAGCCCCCAAGCCCATCGACGCGGCACGACCCAGCGGCACCAGTTGGAAACCATTTGGCGCAAGCAATGACTGAACTGAGTCACGGTAAGAAGCGGCATACTGACGATGAGGTAGTGAGCAGGGGGCGATCGCATTAATCAAACCAAGATACCGGTTGGATTTACACGCCACTTTATTTGCAAAAGCCCATTTTCTTGTTGTTCTCTCCAAATTGGCAGATTGCTAGTCCTAACGCTCTAAAATTTCGTCCGTCCAAGCCATCACTGCTGCGTTAATTCCCTGCAACGACCTGATTGACTCTACAGCATTTCTCTGCCTGGTGAAGTAAACCACCCAATCTGAACACCAAGGCTAAAGATCATTTTGAGAGTTTGCCAGCAATTTAGACAGAGCAAACACATCAGCCAACTGCGCTTTTCCCGAAACGCATACTAGGATGGATAAGCAACATTTTTAGCTGCCATTGCTAGTGAGCGTCTCGTCAGCATCATCCAGATTGACGACGAAGTCTGCTCATAGCCCGATCATCATGCCAAACTCTGCACTTTGTAGAGCTTTGCTGTTCCCGTAAGGTATTCTAAATTCTCTCTATGCCTGCTGCTACTGACATTGCCGTCCGTCCCACCGTCAAGCCGCTGCTCGGCCAATCTCTGCATGAGCTGACTGACTGGGTCAAAGCACAGGGACAGCCGGCATACCGGGGCAAGCAGCTGCACCAGTGGCTTTACGGCAAGTATGCGCGGAGCTTGTCAGACATTACGGTGTTTTCTAAAGCGTGGCGGGCGGAGTTAGCGGACGTGCCGGTGGGGCGATCGCAGCTGCATTTTCGTTCAGTTGCGCCAGACGGCACAGTCAAGTATTTGCTGAAGCTCACCGACGGCAGCATTATTGAAGCGGTGGGTATTCCCACTGAAAAGCGGTTAACGGTGTGCGTTTCCTCGCAGGTGGGCTGTCCGATGGCCTGTGACTTCTGCGCCACGGGCAAGGGCGGCTTCTTACGCAATCTAGAAACCTATGAAATTGTCGATCAGGTGCTCACCGTACAGGAAGATTTTGGGCAGCGGGTCAGCAACATTGTGTTTATGGGCATGGGGGAACCGCTGCTGAATGCG
>JBCCNE010000478.1:0-4086 GCA_039026015.1 Cyanobacteria bacterium P01_C01_bin.70
GTCCGGTGGCACAAGGGGAAACTACGCTGTGAATTTACCCCCAACAACTTTGAGGCTCACGATCGCCTGGTCTATCAGTGGCTTGAAGTGCTTAAAGAGATGGAAACTGAAGTCGATAGCTTGCAAAGCAACACGATTTTTCCTCGAGGCGAGATGCCGATTAGCATCGTCGGCTATCAACTCGGCACTTGTCGGATGGGCACTGATCCCACTAAGTCAGTTTTAGACATCAACTGCCGCACCCACGATATTGACAACCTGTACGTCGTGGACAGCAGCTTCTTTCCCTCCTGTCCGGCCGTGGGACCAGCCCTGACGGTAATTGCGAATGCACTGCGAGTTGGGGAGCATTTGTACGATCGCTTAAAGGCATAAATATAGCTTCAGCCATCTAGGCTAGGGCAACAAGCAGCATCCCAGTACTTGGCGCATAGCCAGATGTCCCGCCGTCTTGTCCTAGCGGGACGACGACGGCGATAAATTCAGAAACTCAGCAACAGCGCTGATTTCTGCAAATTGCAAAGATCAAGCCTGCAATTGTTAAGCTCGACGCACAACTATTCAGTTGACGACAATTCTGGTAGTTGAAAAATATCCGCATAAATGGATTGGGGACTCACCCGCCTTCGCGGATCAGGAGAATCATATACCACCATCAGCGCTGTTTCTTGTCCCATACAAGGCACCAGTGCCAACCCTTCCGCATTGTCGGCCCCAATGGTAAACGGCAAATCAAATAGTGCCGTCAGCCGACCAGATTCTTGACTCCATAGAGTGTCTTCACTGTGGTCCAACGCATCAGCCAGACGAAATAGCTGCATGGCACCAGATAGCGCCATTGTGGGGCCAGCCAGAATGAGTAAATCATTACCATACAGGCATAATTCTCGTATGCCCTGGCCGTTTAAATCTAAAAAGTGCTTGCGATAAAGTTCTCCGTCGCCCAAATCTTGCAGCGTGAGAACGCCCGATTTTTCTGCTTTGACTTGAATTTCCAGCACGATCGCCCAGCCGACCAGCACTGGCCCTCGCAGCCCGAGAAAAACTTGATTACCGCTGACGGCCAATCCTTCGATGTCAAATCCGTTGTCTTTAGAGGGTAGCCGCATCGCCAAAAAAGGGCCTAAATGCTCGTCCTCGGCCAAAGCTTCTAAAAGAACATTGTTTCCTTTAATATTTTCGAGGGCCGCAGCGGTGAGAGGCTCTTCCTGTTCCTGAACGTCGCAACTGGGGAAGATTTCACCGTTGAGTACTGGCAGTCGAGCTAGCAGCGAGCGGTTAGTATCATACTTAATCTTGGTGAGGCGATTAATGTCTTTTCCAGTTTTTTTACCTTTTGGTTTGCTGCGTTTGAGACTGTGAGAACCAACAATCCAGAGATAACCGTTGTTGTAGTCCAACCCTTCAATATCGATCTCCGATTCTTCATCATGCAAACTGATATAGTCCTTGAGATGAAAGGTGCGATGGTCGCCATAAGTGCCATTGCCCATAGGACTGAGGCGCTCAATCGTCAGAAATTCATCGGAGCCGACCCAAAGATAGCCATCTGGGGTTTGAACCACGGCAGACAATTGTCCTAACAAATCGTCTGACTTGCTTTGAAATTTGAGCAGGGCTCGGCTAAGTAGATATCCACTGGGCATAGCGATTGTTCTGATAAACGGCAAGGCATTAACAGAGCATTAAGGATAAACCACGGAGACAACATTCGGTAAGGCCGCTCTTTGAGGGATCGGAGCGCAAAAAACATCCCAGCTCCCGAGTACCTCACTTACCCACCACTCAACTCATGGACTTCACACCATCGCCAGTGTGAGCACCTTCTTTTAGGCGAGATTTTTACGCGCCTTCCTAAGTGCGATCGCTCACTGCTGCCGCAGCGGCGGTCAGAGTGAGCAGCTCAAATGATGACAAGAAAAGCCATTTCGCAATCTACCTATACTGTTTCGCCTCTAACTCCTCGAGGCGACTCTTGAGTTCCTGGTTAGACTTTTTGAGTTCTTCAAAATCTTTTTGCAGTTGAGCGATCGCCTGATCCTTCTTGACTTTCTTCTGCACCTTTTCGACAGTCTCTTCGGCGCGGCGACGCACTCGACCATCGTCAATGTGGTCAGCAATATCCTGGAGCACCGCCACAGCCCCAGCATCTGCCATCATGCCCAGAGCCGCAATCACCGTCATTTGCGTGGTGAACTGCGGTTCCCGAGAGATGGCCTCTAGTCGTTCGAGAATACGCTCGACATCAGGCTGACTTTGTCCTGTCGAAATCTTGCCCAGCGCCCGCACCGCACCCAGTCGCAGCATGGCAGAGACCTGCGGTTCGGTATATTGCAAAATCAGCTCGAGGGCAGCTGCCGAAGTCTTGAACTGGCTAACACCGCTAAGCGCCCCGGAGCGCACAACTTCATTCCAGCCTGCCCGTTCCTGCAGTACCGTGCGCAAGACATCCAGGGTTTGCGCCGCATCGGGAATGCCTGAAAGTTGGGATGCCCCGACTGAGCCCAAAGCGCTCACGGCAGACGCTTCGACGTAATAGCTGGGATCGCCCGCCTGCGAAATTTTGAGCAGCGCTTGGTAGCTGGCTGGCGTTTTGATGCCGCTCAATGCCGACACCACGGCTCGGCGCACCTTCGGATGCTCATCTTGGAGGCCAGTCAGTAAAGCCGAGATCGCCTGATCCAGCTTCAAATCGGCTAGTTGCTTGGCGATTTCTGCTCGCACCCCCCAAAGCGAATCGCTGGTTAAGGCCTCAGCCAGCGCCTTGACCGCTTCGAGACCGCCTTTTTGGGCGATTGCTTCAGCCGCGTAAATTCGCGAGATCGGGTCGGGATCGTACTGAAGCTGCGCCTTGAGTTCGGGCAGAGGATATTCCAGCTTTACTGTCTTAGTGTAGTGGTTGCCCACATCAAAGCTAATGAAGTCAGGCTTTCTGGCCATTGGGAAGTACAATACCTGTTCATGCTCATGCAGGCGAACGGTTATCGGCTGTACGCTCGCCTGACCGTCTTCGACATAGCCGAGACCAATGGCGATGCGCAGATCAAACAGGCCGCTCTGGCTGCTCTTGTCGCCAGCCTTGGCTTGGGTTTGGGTGACGGTAATTTTTGCCAAGCTGCTGTCAACATCCCACCGATAGGCCACCTTAAAATCGGGGTGTCCACCCCGATAAACGTATTGATCAAATAGAAAACGGAGATTGCGGCCGGTGGTTTCCTCAATCGTGCGAATCAGATCAAGGGTTTCAACTGTTTTATGAGCGTATTTGTTCACAAAGCCGTGAATAGCCTGCCAAAACAGCTCGTCTCCCAGCTCCGTGCGAATCATATGGTAAACGCAGGCACCCTTTTCATAAATGTGGCGATCGTAGAGTTCAATCGGCTCACGGTAGACGTGGGTGACCATCGGACGGCGGTAGCGGCTCTTGTCTTCCGACAGATAGCTGCGCATTTCGTTAAGGCGATAGTAAGCGGCTTCGTCAGCCCCATACTGATCGTCCGTCCACAGCACTTCTGAATAGGAAGCCATGCCCTCTTTGACCCAGGCATGAGACCAGTGATTGATCACTAACAGGTCGCCAAACCACTGGTGGGCCAGTTCATGGGCGACGAGCATTTCAGAGTTGGTGTTGTCTAGCGCGGCGCGTTCGTCCAGCAGGCAGCGATCGGTCAACAGCGTGCAAGAAGTATTCTCCATGCCGCCAAAGGTAAAGTCTTTGATGCACACTTGGGCGTATTTGGGAAAGGCGTAGCGGTAGCCAAAGCGATCGCTAAAAAAATCCAGCATCGCTGGCGTTTTACCCATCGTCCTTTGGGCATCGGCTTTCCGTCCTTTTTGCGCATAGTAGGTGACTGGGATACCGTCCCACTCATCGCGGATCTCATCAAAGTCGCCCACTGCCAGCGTCATCAGATAAGAAGGATGAATCTCAGCCTGTCGCCAATGAAAAATCTTGTGCTCGCCCGCTTCTGCCGCTTCGACTAGCTCGCCGTTAGAAATCGCCTGATACGGCTTGGGCACCCGCACGCGAATCTCGCTGGTGGCCAGTTGACCGGGATAGTCAAAGCAGGGGAACCAGTAGCGCGA
>JBCCNE010000479.1:0-4070 GCA_039026015.1 Cyanobacteria bacterium P01_C01_bin.70
GTCAATGGGGAGCGGCAGCAACGCGGCTTAAACCCACTGACGCTGAATAACCAGCTAGACCAAGTGGCCGATCAACATTCCAAAAACATGGCGGAGCAAGATTTTTTTGGTCAAAGGGGACCCACTGGCGTCTCGGCTAGAGAGCGCTTGGTCGCTAATGGTTATGAGGCGCAGACAGTCATCCAAAATATCGGAGGTGGGTATACCTCTCCCGAACGCTATTTCCGCGACTTGATGCGCAGCCAAACCTTCCGAGCTCGTCTTCTCAATCCCAATCTGACCGATATGGGCTTAGGGTATGCCGCAATGCCCAACGACTCAGGAAAGGTCAACTATGGTCGCTATTGGACACAGCTTTTGGCCTCACCGAAAGTGACTTCCGCAGTTTCAGGCATTCCTACCTCGCCACTATCAGTGCCAACTCAATCACCCATCAGAGGCACCAATGGCAATGATGTTATCAAAGCCGACAAGTCCGACGATTGGATTCAGGCGCGGGCCGGCCGAGACATCGTGTATGGCCGCCAAGGCAACGATACGATTGGGGGAGGAGCTGGCGATGACCAATTATTAGGACAAAGGGGAGAGGATACCCTTAAGGGTGGCAAGGGCAATGATCATTTAAGAGGTGGTCAGGGTCAAGATTGGCTGTTGGGGGCAGATGTACAGGTCGGACTGCCCGGTCGTCATGAACATGACGTGTTAACCGGTGGACGAGATGCCGACACGTTTGTTTTGGGTGATCAATCCTGGGCCTACTATAGCGATGGCCAAGCCAACACCACTGGTCTCGCAGACTATGCCTTATTGAAGGATTTCAGCTTGGCTCAGGGAGACAAAATCCAACTCCATGGCGAAGCCAAAGATTACTGGCTAGGCGCAACTCCTCGGGGCGTAGAAAAGGGGCAAGGTATCTTCCTAAAAACGGCAGGTGATGATGAGTTGATTGCTGTTGTTCAAGCAGACGAGAGCTTGACGCTGCAAAATGACGCTCTCACTTTTGTCTAGGGGCTGTCATCATTTAACGCTCGACTCCTGATGCTGAAAGCAGTTCAGCCCCTAGCGGGTGTTGCAGAGCGGGCGCGGTAATGCCCATACCGCAAGCATTCTGGATTTAATTGATGACGCGCCCTAGGCCATACCGCATTCGATAGGAACGGCGGCTTTCAGGCTTCAATCTCGATTCTGAAGGCCGCTACTGCAGCAGAATACA
Source organism: Cyanobacteria bacterium P01_C01_bin.70 (assembly GCA_039026015.1). Taxonomy (GTDB): domain Bacteria; phylum Cyanobacteriota; class Cyanobacteriia; order Phormidesmidales; family Phormidesmidaceae; genus Halomicronema. The sequence goes on from JBCCNE010000479.1 coordinate 1,214, forward strand.
GAATTCAGACTGACTTTGCAGATGCAGGCAAGATAAAAGAGTGGGGCGATCGCCGGTATTCGATACTCAACTTTCATTATCTCGCTCGCTGCCCTGCTCCCTCAACTGTGCTTTTAGCTGGGCTAACTCGGCTTCAGCCTGCTCGGCTCTTTGTCGTTCCTGCTCGGCTCTTTGTCGTTCCTGCTCAGCCTGCTGTTCGGCCTGCTGTCGGGCCAGGACTTCCTGCTTGAGCGATTGAGCCAGCTCGTTGGGAATCAGCAAGCGATCGCCCGTCTCTCGATGATAAAAGCCGATCAGCTGTCCTTCAGCCTGTAGCCTTAGTCCCAATGGTTCACTACAGCCGTCAGTAATGGGTTGGTAAATATCACGCTCTAAGCGATAGCCCTGTAGTTGATTTTCGATCCATTCTCCCTTGGGATCAAACAGCCAATATTCCTGGACTCCCATTTGCTCATAGAGCGTTTTTTTGAACACCTGATCTTGGTCCTGAGTGCCTTTGGAGGTCATCTCAAATACGACGCTAGGGACTTGCCCTTCTTGCCAAACTTTGTAGTTATCTCGTGGTCCCGGCTCAACGTCAAAAATCACCATCACGTCGGGAGCGACTCGCAGCTTTGGCATGCCCTCGGAATAGTAAAGAAACTGGTTGGCTAAGACGGCAGCTTGCTGACCTTCAAGGTATTGCAGCAGCACTTCTAGGGTGACCACCAAAGCATAAAGATGCACGAACGTTTCGGCCACTGGTTCACCATCTGAACTGGGGTAGTGAATATCGATGTCAGAAGACTGGGAAATGAGTGCAGTCATAGCAGGAGAACGTTGTTGCATTGCATCTTGCATTGCATCTTAAGTTGTTGCATTGCATCTTGCATTGCATCTTGAGTTGTTTCATTGCATCTTGCATTGCATATTAAATAGTAACGACTGTTCAGCTACCTCAACTTTGCCGGTGGATTTTGCTGAGATTTGCCCAATCTAAGCCTCTTCCTAACTTTTGGTGTTCCTTTGCCAGAATGAAAATATCAACGTTTCAGTCATAAATTGAGGGGTTACTGTGTACTGTCATCGTTTTCAACTCCATGACATCAGCCAATCAGTAGGAGCATAACTACTGATTGTTGATTTAATATTTTTTAAAGAAAGACCCGATTGATTCCAATTTCTCAACATTGGGTAAACACGTAAATTAGATGACGGGCCAAATATGGATACTTCTATTTTTCAGCGAGCTCGATCTTCCCTAATTCGCTACGGCGGCACCTTTTCAGAATTTGTGGCGAATCGAGCAGAGGGGTCATTTATTTACGATCACACTCATCGCAAAGTTCTCGACTTTACCTCGGGGCAGATGAGTGCCATCCTGGGCCATAGCCATCCCGATATTGTCAAAACGGTCTGTCAGTTCGTCGGCAGCCTTGATCACCTGTATAGCGGCATGCTCTCAGAGCCAGTCGTTGGGCTAGCAGAAGCCTTGACTGCGCTGACACCGCCGGGGCTCGATCGCGTCCTGCTTTTGAGCACTGGGGCAGAGTCCAATGAGGCGGCGCTAAAAATGGCGCGACTAGCAACGGGCAGATTTGAAGTGGTTGGCTTTGCTCAATCGTGGCACGGTATGACCGGTGGCGCTGCTGCAGCGACCTATTCAGCCGCACGGCGGGGCTACGGGCCGATGGGCGTCGGCGGCATGGCGATTATGGCCCCTCATGCATATCGACCTAAGTTTGGGGCTGGCGATTGGCAAGCTGAGCTTGATTATAACTTTGAGCTGATTGACCGTCAGTCAACTGGAGCCCTGGCCGCCTTTATTGCTGAACCGATTCTCAGCGCTGGCGGCATTCTGGAGCTGCCGGAGGGATATCTGGCCGCCCTCAAGGCACACTGCAAAGCGCGGGGCATGATGCTGATTCTAGATGAGGCTCAGACTGGGCTCGGTCGCACAGGCGATATGTTTGCGTTCTCCAGAGACGGCATCGTGCCAGATTTTCTAACGCTCTCTAAAACGCTAGGCGCGGGCTTGCCGCTAGCAGCCGTTCTAACCTCGGCTGAAACTGAGCAAATCTGTCACGAGCGGGGGTTCGTCTTCTATACAACCCATGTGTCAGATCCGCTCCCGGCGGCAGTGGGGCTGACGGTTCTAAACGTATTGTTGCGCGATCGCCTCGTCGAAAGAGCCCAGATTGCTGGGGCACTCTTGAAAAGCGGTCTTGAGTCACTGCGCGATGAGTTTGACTGTGTCGGTGACGTGCGCGGCCGCGGGCTGCTACTCGGAATGGAGATCGTACAAGATAAAATCTCTAAAGCGCCTGCCCCTGAGTTAGGAACCCAGATTACACACAAAGCATTAGAGCTAGGGCTAAGCACAAATATTGTCAACTTGCCCGGGCTAGGCGGCGTCTTTCGGATTGCGCCGCCGCTAACGGTGAGTGATGAGGAGATTGATTTGGGGCTATCGATCTTGCAGGATGCAATATCCAAGTGCCTGTGAGGTTCCTGTCTGACAAGGCCCAATTGAAACGTAGCTGACACCAGGAGCAATTAGGACTTTAAAAGTCTGGCGATATAAAACTTTCAGCATCGAGATTAGCCATCGAAAAATAATGCCAACTGGCTAAAAATTAGCCTTTTAATTTAATGATTTTTCGACGTTTCAGGCATTGCTGTTGAGCTGATTGCCCCCATGTCAGCGTCGCTGCAGTCCCCCCATTGAGTAGTCATTGAGTCTGCCTATTAATCTGGAGCAGATTACCAAAAGTTAGGAAGATCCCAATCTATTGCCTTTGAACAGGCAGTTCGGACATTTTCAGCTAAGTTAGCGAAGTTTGGCTTGAAGGAGTGTCTATGGGTGCCGCCTATCCAA
>JBCCNE010000480.1:0-4053 GCA_039026015.1 Cyanobacteria bacterium P01_C01_bin.70
AGAGGCTCGCGTAAACTCAGCCGCTGTAGGTCAAATTCCCCCTTAATCACCGCTGCACTCAAATCCAGATTGAAAGCGGTGTCGCCCCTTTGCAGCCGATTTTGTAGCAGGCTGTAAAAGCGATCGCGGAATTCACTATTCCCATTCCGCAAATCCAGCGTGACCCGACGCAGATCAATTGTCGGTTTGCCGTCGCGCTGAACAGGATTTTTCAGGCGCTCTTGGAGTTGTGCAATCGTCAAAGAATCTGTGGATAACTCAGCGGCCCAACTCGGCATCGATAAAGCCAGTCCGCCCCAACCAACTATCACCACCGCTATCAAACCCCACAGCCAACCGCGCACAGTCTTGTCCCAACTTTATGCAGTCAAGGGTATCCGCTTTTGGCAGCGACACGACACCTTTTCAGCCCCACCGATTAAATTTCTACAGTTCCCATTCCTGCACGGCGCTGTTGCCCTTGATTCATTCTCGGTACGGGCCAACATTTTGTGAAAATTCGCTGCCTAAATTTACCCAATCATCCGCAAAATGCTGAGTCTCTGCCCCGATTCCCAAGGTTCACCAGACGGGCAAGGCCGGCTCGAAGGCATGAATTGGCCATGCTGAGTCGTGATGCTGAGCCGGTTTTGTCCCTATGCCATCCACTCCAATCACCCGGCTAACCTTACGCCCAATCACCCGCCAACTCTACCCGCTTCCCGTCAGCATTTAGCGATCGCGACAGCGCGACCAAAATTCGCACTAAGTCGGTGCCGACCTGCCCCGAAGAGATTGACGAGTCTTGCTGTTGGATGGCGCAGTCAACAAAGTGCTGACACACCTGTTTCAGCGGCTCGCCAGAGGGAATGTCAATGACCTGATGTTCAAGATCGGCGGGGATAAAGTAGAGGCCTTGGGGGTCGAAAGTCCCTTTTTGTAAAACCAGTGGAGCCTCGGACTGCATTTCATCAAAAATCAGGGTGCCGCAATCGCCCACCAGTCCCAGTCGTCGTTGCTTATCTGGATTGGCCCAGCTGACGTGGATCGTCGCCTGAAAGCCGCTGGGATAAAACAGTCGCAGCCAGGCGACATCGGCTAAGCCTTGAGGAAAATGGGAATTATCAGCGCGATCGCTCTGGAGCCAGATTTGTCCTTGGGCGGATACGGCGATCGGGGTTTCCCCCAGCCAGTGGTTAAAGATGGCAACGTCGTGAATTGCCAGATCCCACAGCGCATCGACATCAGGCCGCACGGGACCCAAATTGGTACGAGTTGCATAGCCGTAGCGCAGGGTGCCCAGCGGGTGGGCTGCTAAAACGGTTTGTCCCGTTTGCACCACTGGATGAAACAGGTAAGTGTGGTCGATCACCAGTTGTAGGCCGTTACTAGCCGCGAGTTCGCACAGCTCTTCACACTCGCCTACATCCAGCGTTAGCGGTTTTTCAGCAAGGACGTGCTTGCCGTTCTCTAAGGCGGTTTTGATCAGGTCATAGTGGGTGGCCGCCGGAGTGGCTATCGCGACTGCATCCACTCGATTGTCATGCAGCACTTGTTGAGGATCCGCAGTCAGCAAGACAGACGCTGGCAAATGAAACTGGTGGCGAATCAGACTATGCTGCTCTGCCCGCGGCTCGACTACTGCGACCACCTCAATTGCGGGCAGCGTCAGAAAATTTCGCAGCAGATGCTGGCCCCAGCGTCCCACCCCAAACTGGGCTAACCGCATGCGATCGCTGTTCATAATGCCTCTTTGCCCCACGTTCGACTCACAGTTGTCATCCTCTAATGGCGATGTCAGCGCCCTGAACGCCTGCTGAATGGCGTTGCCATCCTGGCGTTCTAGTATTGATGCCAATCTCTCTGTTCTCAACATGCCCGCTCAGTGCCGGATCTCCCAGGTATTTAGAACGCTTCTGTGCCAGATATTTATGCGGACTCGGTAATGAATTTGCACCCCGACTGGAGCAGATAGGTTGTATCATGCTCATCCATACGGAATTCACTCCAGATCATGGCGTTGACTCAGGAACTGCGATTGCGGTCAGTCGAGTCCGTTCCAGTGTTCTCGAACATGGTGACTTTAAGGAGCAATCTCTTATGTGCGGCATTGTTGGTTATATCGGAACGCGCCCGGCAAGCGACATTTTGATGGAAGGGCTCCAGAAATTGGAGTATCGCGGCTATGACTCGGCTGGGATCGCGACGGTATTGGAAGGCGAGCTAAAGTGTACGCGCGCCAAAGGCAAGCTCCAAAACCTAGTGGATAAGCTTGCGGGCATGGAAAATCCGTCGCGACTCGGCATCGGCCACACTCGCTGGGCTACCCACGGCAAACCCGAAGAGCACAACGCCCACCCTCACACCGATACCTATCGCCGCATTGCCGTCGTGCAAAATGGCATTATTGAAAACTATCGGGAACTGCGAGAAACCTTGAAAGCCAAAGGGCACGAGTTTCGCTCCGATACAGATACCGAGGTCATTCCTCACCTGATTGCCGAAAATCTCCAGTCTCTAACTGCAGCGGTATCCATTGAGAAAGATCCCTTTTTTGAAGCAGTGCGTCAAAGCGTATTGCAGCTAGAAGGCGCCTTTGCGCTCGCTGTTATCAACGCCAACTATCCGGACGACTTGATTGTGGTGCGTCAGCAAGCGCCCCTACTCATTGGCTTCGGCCAAGGGGAATTTTTCTGCGCGTCGGACACGCCGGCGATTGTGCCCCACACTCGCGCGGTGCTGCCGCTGGACAATGGCGAGCTGGCAAAACTCACGCCGATGGGCGTAGAGGTATATACCTTTGCCGGCGATCGCCTCAAGAAGCGCCCCTTCTCCCTCAATTGGAACCCCATCATGGTGGAAAAGCAGGGCTTCAAGCACTTTATGCTCAAGGAAATCTACGAGCAGCCCGGTGTCGTGCGTACCGGCTTAGAAACCTACTTGGATACGACGTGGTCTAGCGATCGCGATACGCCGCCTGTCACATTGGGGCTAGCTGACGAGCTGTTAAACGGCTTGGAATCGGTGCAGATCGTTGCTTGTGGCACCAGTTGGCACGCCAGCTTGATAGGCAAATACCTGATTGAGCAGTTGGCAGGCCTTCCCACCCGGGTGCAGTATGCCTCTGAGTTTCGCTACTCCCCTGCGCCGATGACGCGCCATACCTTGACCATCGGCGTTACCCAATCGGGTGAAACGGCAGACACTTTGGCCGCTCTGGAAATGGAACAGCAGCGTCGCCAAGACGCTAATGATCCAACCTTGGCTCCCCGCATGTTGGGCATCACGAACCGCCCGGAAAGTTCCCTGGCTCGACTGGTACCGCAGATTATCGACACGCATGCGGGCGTTGAAATCGGCGTGGCGGCCACCAAAACCTTTGTGGCTCAGGTGATGGCGTTTTACTTCCTGGCGTTGGATTTAGCCTATCGTCGTCAAGCCTTGCCGGTGGAGCGCATTGAGGCCATTCTCGAAGGGCTGCGTCAACTGCCGGCCCATATCGAGTCGGTGCTAGAAAGCCAGGAGCGCTATATCGAAGAACTGGCCCATCAGTTTAACGAAACCCAAGACTTTATTTTCTTAGGGCGCGGCATCAACTTCCCCATTGCCTTGGAAGGCGCCCTGAAGCTCAAGGAAATCAGCTATATTCACGCTGAAGGTTATCCTGCTGGAGAGATGAAGCACGGCCCGATCGCACTGCTTGATGCCAAGGTGCCAGTGGTGGCAATCGCTATGCCGGGCTCCGTCTACGACAAAGTGCTCTCTAACGCCCAGGAAGCCAAAGCGCGAGACGCTCAACTGATTGGCGTTGCTCCCCTAAACGATGAGGAAGCCGAAGATACCTTCGACTCGCTACTGCCCGTGCCGTCAGTCGATGAGTTGATTTCCCCCATTCTCACCGTGATTCCGCTGCAGCTCTTGGCCTATCACATCGCCGCCCGTCGAGGTCTGGACGTCGATCAGCCCCGTAACCTCGCGAAATCAGTGACGGTGGAATAGTAAAGAATTAGACTACAGCATCACGAGTCTCGTGCGGATGCCGACAGCGACTGCTTCAGTGCGGCTGGAAACGTC
>JBCCNE010000481.1:0-4047 GCA_039026015.1 Cyanobacteria bacterium P01_C01_bin.70
CTTTCACAATGGCTTCGACCGACTGCTTCTTAACCGCCAGAATGTTGAGCCAAAACAGCACGGCCCAGAGGCCATCTTTTTCGCGGATATGATTAGAGCCAGTGCCAAAGCTTTCTTCGCCGCAGAGAGTAGCTTTGTCCGCATCCAGCAGGTTGCCAAAAAACTTCCAGCCGGTGGGGGTTTCATAACAGTCAACACCCAACTTTTCGGCAACGCGGTCAGGCGCTTGGCTAGTGGGCATGGACCGGGCAATGCCCGCCAGACCATCGCGATAGCCGGGAACCAGCTTGGCATTTGCCGCCAGAATCGCCAGGCTGTCGCTGGGGGTGACAAAGAAATTGCGCCCAAGAATCATATTGCGATCGCCATCACCATCCGACGCTGCACCAAAGTCCGGGCCATCGTCTTTGAACAGGACATCTACCAGGCTTTTGGCATACACCAGGTTCGGGTCAGGATGCCCACCGCCAAAATCTTCCAGGGGTTCACCGTTCTGTACCGTGCCGACTGGCGCATTCAGCCGCCGTTCAAAAATCGCCTTGGCGTAGGGTCCGGTAACCGCATGCAGGCTATCGATGCACAGGCGGAAGCTGCCGTTGCTCACCAACTCTTGAATTTGGCTGAAATCAAACAGCGTTTCCATTTGCGCTGCATAGTCAGCCACGCTGTCAATAACTTCAACGGTCATATGGCCCATTTGAGTGCTGCCAATGCGATTTAGATCCACATCGGCAACGTCGAGGATTTTGTATTCCGTGATGGACTGGCTGCGCTCAAAAATGGCACTAGTAACTTTCTCCGGCGCGGGGCCACCGTTGCCAACGTTGTATTTCACGCCAAAATCTTCTTCCGGGCCACCAGGATTGTGACTGGCGGAGAGAATGATGCCGCCAAAGGCGTTGTTTTTGCGAATGACGCAGGAAGCGGCGGGCGTGGAAAGGATTCCCCCCTGCCCGACTAAAACTTTGCCAAACCCGTTGGCTGCCGCCATTTTGAGAATAATTTGAATGGCTTCGCGGTTGTAGTAGCGACCGTCGCCACCCACTACCAGGGTCTGATTTTGGCTGCCGTCGAGACTGTCAAAAATTGATTGGATAAAATTTTGTAGATAGTTCGGTTGCTGAAACGTCGGCACCTTTTTGCGCAGACCAGAAGTGCCAGGCTTTTGGTCAGAATAAGGTTGGGTACTCACCGTTTGCACTGTTGTCATACAATCTCCTATATCAAATATTTTTATTCCAACCGTGCCGAGTATTGGGGGCGGCAGGGCAGCTCAAACTCAGAAACATCTTAAGTTCTCTAGCATTATCAGTCAGCACCACCGGAGGCGCAATCCATATGCCGATAGGTGCGATCGCCTCAACATTTATTATCGCCGTCACCGGCATAGCAACGCTTCATAGTATCTGCGATTAACCCTAAGACGTTGTTAAGTTCACCGGCGAATAAATCATTTATGCAGAGGATTTTGTTGAAGCTCACGCACTGTTCAGGCGATAAATGCAGGTCGATGAATTTTCACCACAGAACCCTGACAGGAGTATGATTGCCGGTATTGCGGCGGTGCCAAAAAAATTGAGGTTCAAGGACTTGTGATGAGTACACCCGCTCCCCAATCACCAATGCCCAATCACCAATCGCCATTGCTGGTCGATCGCATCCCGTCTCCTATTGGTTCCATCTGGGTGGTCACCCAAGACGCCACCCTCTGCGCCGTAGACTTCGAGGACTGCGAAAATCGTCTGCTGTCGCTGCTGCAAAAACGCTTCGGTGAGGTGCGGCTACACGAGGCTGATAATCCCGGTGGCGTGAGCGATCGCCTCCGCGCCTACCTAGATGGAGATTTGCACAGCTTAGACGACATTTCGACGGCAACCGGCGGGACTGACTTTCAGCAGCAGGTGTGGCAGGCACTGCGGACAATTCCACCGGGTCAGGTCGTTACCTATGGCGAATTAGCCAAACAGCTCGGTCGTCCCAAGGCGGTGCGCGCTGTCGGTATGACGAATGGCCTCAATCCCATTTCCATTGTGTTGCCCTGTCACCGAGTCATCGGCGCCAATGGCAAACTGACTGGGTACGCCGGTGGACTGGCCCGCAAGCAATGGCTGCTTGCCCATGAAGGAGTCACTCTCGACACAGTAGCGCGGGAAGCACAGCTATCATTGCTCCCCTAGAGTATGCCGCGATCGCGACGATGGGTTGAGGTCAACCGGATCAAGCAATGGACGCCAGAAATAGACAAAAGCCTGGGTCGGTAGGCGATGCTGGGACACTGCTGGGGCTTATAGCCATCGCTAGCCTTTCAGCTATTGCCGCTTGCGACATCCAAGCCCAGGAGCAACCGCCAACCGCCATCTCGTCCTCCAATGCAGATAGTTCGAACATCGATGAGAGGCCGCCGCTAATTGCCGCTACCCTAGCCGGTGATGCGGCGGCCGTGCGATCGCTGCTTGACGCGGGCACCGATCCCGATACGGTCTATCACACCAATACGGCTCTGATTTACGCTGCCCGAGATGGCCACACAGACATTGCCCAAGTTTTGATTGCCGCTGGAGCTGAGGTGAACTGGATTGATGGTGAAGGGGTGACGCCGTTGATTTTGGCTGCCTTCAAAGGGCACGAAGAACTTACGAAACTGCTGCTGGCGCACGATGCCGACATCACTGTAGTGGATCAGTGGGGCCGTACAGCACTAGATTACGCCCTGCGGCGAGGAGAGGAGGATGCGATCGCCCAGCTTATTCAAGCCGCTCAATAAGGTATTTCGCATGTCACGCGACATACTGTCTGCTCTTATTCAGGCGCTTCCCCCAGTCGAGCATCGGTGAGGTCAGCGTCGGTCAAATCAGCAATCGACAAGTCCACCCCCCGCAGGTCGGCGCCAGTTAAATCAGCCCCTTGAAAGTTGGCGTCCTCAATAGTGGCCCCTTGCAGATTGGCCCCCTGCAAATCGGCCTGCACTAGCTGAGCACCCGTCAGGTTAGCGCTGCTGAGATCGGCGTCGTTGAGCTGTGTCTGATTTAGCACCACTTCTGTCAGATTAGCTTCCCGCAAGTTGGCTTCCCGCAAGTCCGAACCGGTCAAATCCACCGGCTGGGCTTCTCCTAACCCTTGGGGATTGGTTGACAGCGGCTGGCTGCTCACCGAAACCCGATACTTGCTGGCCAAACTTTGCCGTTCCAGATTGACCCCGCGCAGGTCACAGTTCTGACAAGCTCGCTCCACCTCAATTTGGTACAGGTCTTGGGTTCGCTGATTGCAACCCAGGAGGACTAGCCCTAACATCAGAGTCGCGACCTTAAGCCCCTGCTGGCGAATATGCATAGTACGCCTGTAGACGATTCAAACATCACATTTCTTAGATCCTAGCGCGTAGCTGCAATGACTTCCGGTAGCGGGTAATGTTCTCGACCGGTGGCTATTGTCGCTAAGCTGCTTCGAAAACGGGGCTCCAGAAAGAGCATTTACAGCCGTAGCGCATGCCCCTGCAGATTTTCTTATCTGTCTTACTAACCACTGGCGTTCGAATTATTCGACGCCGAAGGATTAAACCATCCCAAAATTGGGAATATTTAGAGAGCCCCATCAACTCCTGTCTCAAAAGTTGCTGAATCCCCCACGGCATATTGTTTACGGAATAGGCTCTTCGCAGCCTTTAAACACAAAACATTGTTAACTCAATTCCAATAACCAGAACCTATTTAAGGAGCTCACATTATGCAGTGGAGTTACGTTAAGCGTTTGCTGATGGCTTCTAGTTTGGGTGGCCTAGCAATTGCAGCCTTTGCTTCTGTAGCAAAGGCTGAATATTCAGTCCTCTTGAGCAGCGGCGAGTCGCAGACCTATGAAGGATACTTTTTCGCCAATGAAGATGTTTATGCTAGCTGCGATAGTGACTGCACGGACTTGGATATCTATCTATATGATGCCTATACCGGTGAGTTAGTCACTTCTGACACGCTGACTGATGCCAATCCTATTGTGACGGCACCTTACGAGGGTGATTTTTTAGTAGAAACTTACATGGTGAGCTGTAGTACC
>JBCCNE010000482.1:0-4039 GCA_039026015.1 Cyanobacteria bacterium P01_C01_bin.70
TGAGTCACGGAGAGTGGTGTGAATCATGCCCCGCATACTTGTTATTGACGACGACCCATCGATTTCTGAACTCGTTTCTGTCAATCTGGAAATGGCTGGCTACGATGTCAGTCAAGCTAGCGACGGAATCAAAGGTCAAGCACTTGCCGTGCAGCTTTTGCCCGATTTGATCATGCTGGACTTGATGCTGCCCAAAGTGGATGGTTTGACGGTGTGTCAACGCCTGCGACGTGACAGCCGTACTGCTGAGATCCCGGTGCTGATGTTAACGGCACTGGGGCAAACTCAAGATAAAGTTGACGGTTTTAACGCCGGGGCTGATGACTATCTCACCAAACCCTTTGAACTAGAAGAGATGTTGGCTCGGGTGCGGGCATTGCTGCGGCGTACTGATCGCATCCCCCAGGCCGCTAAACATAGTGAAATTCTCAACTATGGCCCGCTGACGCTGATTCCTGAGCGCTTTGAGGCCGTGTGGTTTGACGCAACGGTAAAGCTAACTCACTTGGAATTTGAGCTGCTGCACTGCCTGCTTCAGCGTCACGGCCAAACGGTTTCACCCAGCGAAATCCTCAAAGAAGTTTGGGGCTATGACCCAAATGACGATATAGAGACCATTCGGGTGCATGTGCGCCACCTCCGCACCAAGATTGAGCCTGATCCCCGCCATCCCAAATATATCAAAACGGTCTACGGCGCTGGTTATTGTCTAGAGCTGCCGGGCGATTAACTGGCTTGGTACAGTGAACTCTAGCTCTGTCGAATTCCGTCGACAGAGCTATTTAGCGCTACCTGTGGCGTAGCGCTATGTTTTCTCCAGATAAGAGCACCAGTCGCTCCAGCCGCCTATGTATAGTCTGGGTAGCTCATGGCCCATCACGGCTTGGGCTAGTAAGTTAACGCAGGCAGTAACCCCAGAACCGCAATAGTAAATGGGGCAATCTCTCGGTACTATCGACTGCCAGAGCTGCTGAAGTTCAGCCGACGATTTGAAGCGATCGCGCTCATCCAAATTAGCTTGCCAAAAGAAGTTGACGGCACCAGGAATGGCACCAGCGACCGGATCAATGGGTTCCTGTTCCCCGCGAAAGCGCTCGGGCGATCGCGCATCAATCAGCCCCCCACCGGCTTGCTGATGCTGTTTCACGGCCTCTCGGTCAACCACCCAGTCAGTTCTGACTTGAGGAATAAACCGGCCTGTTGGTCGTGGTGCCGGAAAGGCTGTTTCTATGGGCAAGCCTGCCTGCTGCCAAGCCGGAAAGCCCCCATCTAACACGGCAACTGCATCGTGGCCAAGATAGCGCAGCAGCCACCATAAACGAGCAGCAAAAGCTCCTTTGGTTGCATCGTAGGCGATGACTGATGTCAGGGGCTGCGATGCAATGCCGACGCTTTTGAGCTTGAGAAGAAATTCTGAGATGTCTGGTAGCGGATGCCTCCCTCCGTGGGCCTGAACTGGACTCGATAGGTCCTGATTGAGGTCGAGATATTGGGCCTCAGGAATATGCCCGTCCTGATATTCCTGGCGTCCCTGCTGCGGATTGCCCAGCGCAAAGCGGCAGTCGATGATGACCACGCTAGGATCGGCGAGGTGGGCTTGGAGCCAGTGAACATCCACTAGTGGAGTTGGCATAGTCGGCGGCGATGAACTCATAAACTCTCCTCAAAAGGAATCCGAAGGCGGAATTGGCAGGTTCGCTTTGTAGAAGTTTTTGCGATTTGCCCTTGCTGAACTTAACGGTACTGTAATCTGCCAAAGAGTTTAGGAGACCGGGACGTCAGTTGCCGTATAGAACGAGAGGCAGGTGCGGCCGTATTGCTTTTGTGCGCGCAGACTCAGGGCCGGTAAGGCGATCGCCGTCCACTGGTCATCATGCTCGACAGCAAGCTCCCCCTGCGGTGATAGCAGTTGGTGCTCAGCGATCGTCCTGAGAACAGAATCGTACAGTCCTGCATCATAGGGCGGGTCGAAATAAATATGGTCAAAAGTCTGCCCTACCAGCTTTGACAAGCGGCTTACAACATCTCCCCGCAGCACAGTGAACTGCTGCTCCGGGCTGGACACCTGCTGCCAGTTTTGTTGAATTGTCCGGCAGGCGATCCCGGCTTTCTCAATCCCGATCACGCAGTTTGCCCCACGACAGAGGGCCTCTGCGCCCATAATGCCATTACCAGCACATAAATCTAACCAGCGGCAGTCTTTTACGGAGCCTCGCCAAATGTTGAATAAAGCTTCTCGCACTCGCCCAGTCGTCGGGCGAGTGGCCTGGCCCGGAACCGTTTTGAGCTGGCGATTGCCATAAATCCTGAGGCCCATTAGCGACTCAAAACGGGTGCGCCCTGCTGAATCATCGACACAAAATTCGACAAGAGCCGCATGCCAATGGTGGAGGATTTTTCGGGGTGAAACTGCACGGCCATAACATTGGCTTTGGCGACTGCCGCCGCTACCGTTTGACTACCGTGGGTCACCGTCGCTGTGGTCATTTTGTCGTCGGCTGGCTCAGGATAGAACGAATGAACAAAATACACCCAGTCGCCGGTTTTGATCTGCTGCCACAGGGGCGAGTCAGGCTGGGTCAGGGTCAGTTGATTCCATCCCATATGCGGAATCGTCATCCCCGGCTCTGGCCGAAATCGCCGAATCATGCCGGGTATCACTCCCAGTCCGGCTTCTTTTCCCTCTTCACTGCCTTCAAATAGAACCTGCAAGCCAACGCAAATGCCGAAAAAGGGCTTGCCGGTGGCCACAATGTCGCGGATAGGGCTAATCAAGTCGCGAGCTTTAAGGTGCTGCATAGCCGGGTCAAAGGCACCCACGCCGGGAAGCACAACCCCATCAGCGGCTTGCCAATCAGCGACGCGATCGCTGACGACAGGCGTTGCCCCCGCTTTCTCGAGTCCTTTGCAGGCAGAGTGCAGGTTACCCATGTCGTAGTCAATTACCGCGATGCGAGTCATGGCGAACCCCCGATTACTTGACAAGTCATTCTTATCCTACACAGGGTAAGATCTATATGCTTTGAAAAGCATCCGTTTTTGACGACGCTGTCGTTAATGACCAACCCTGTAACTGCTAATTATCAAATAATTTCTGGCCATCTTCGGGCTGATTTGAATCAGGAATCAGTGACTACCAAGTGCATTACAGCGTTTCTGAAGCCAGTGAAAGAAAACATGGCCTAAAGTCCTTGTACTCAGGCAACGGAGCACACTTCACCGGAACAAGAATGCTGTATTTATTCTCAAAACTCTGCACCTGACACTTTTCATGACGCTACTGATTACTTCCTTTGCCCCCTGGAAAGCCCATCAAGCCAGCAATGCCTCCGATGATTTGATCATGCTGCTGCGCGATCGTCAACGCTTGCCGCAGCCGATCCGGCTGCTGCGGCAGTTGCCTGTACATTTTCAACTAGCGCCAGCACAGGTAATTGCCGCGCTTTATCAGTATCGACCAACCACTGTGGTTTGCTGTGGCATGGCAGAAACGCGATCGCTGCTCAATCTTGAGCAGTATGCCCACGGTGCCGACGCCGCTCGCCTTTCCACATCGATTAATCTGCAGCAGTTGGCTGCGGGTCTACGCTGGACAACGATTAGCCATGACGCGGGCACCTTTGTCTGTAATGCGCTTTATTATGAGCTGCTGCGATACATCCACAGGCACAACTTGGACATTCGTGCGCTCTTTGTGCACGTACCGCTTTTAACCAGCGATAACTGCGAACCGTTAATGAACGATATGGCTAGCCTGCTCTCTCGCCTACAGGAGCGGGCAGTGTTGGCCGACCTAGCGGCTGTTGAACCCCTGCGCATTTAAAGGGAGAGCCTGCCAATTGGCCAATTCAATCATGCTTTCAGTGCCAGCAGCGGCCTGTGAGTGATATGGAGTCCGGATATAGAGGCATACTTGAATAAGGGTTGCCAGTGATTAGTGATGTCCAGACGCCTGCAAATTGAGCCTCATCTTACCGTTGAAGAATTAGAATCTCGCTATCGTCAAGCCAGTGAAGGAATCAAACGCTCTCACTACCAA
>JBCCNE010000483.1:0-4039 GCA_039026015.1 Cyanobacteria bacterium P01_C01_bin.70
TCCCAAAATGCTCATAATCGGCATAATGCCAGCCGCCCAGTGATCGTTGGGCACATCTACAAAGTTGTATGTCTCAACCATGGCCGAGTTGAAAATCTGATCGAGGGAAATGGCCCGACCAAAATCCTGCAGCACGCCATAGGACAGAGCTTGATAAGCGATCGCCATCAGTTGCGCCCGCCCTAACTCCGCCTCGGGAAAAAATCGTCCCGAATTATCGCCCGCAATGATGCCCACCTGTTGGGCAAAGTGCAGCTTAGGAGCACTCCAGCGATCCGCTGCCACATCGGCAAAGGGAGCGGCGGTCAACGTCTCTTGCATGGTCATGATGGTCTCATCAATCATCCGCTCTCGCAGCGCATCCAGGAGCAACACAACGGCCAGTTCTCGACTTGCCGGCAGTTGGGGCCGAAATTCGTCATGGTCATAGCCGCTTACCAACTGGTACACATTTGCCGCGACTTGGATTTCCGGCTGATAAGGATTGCCCTCCAAATCGATAAAGGTCACTGTGGGCTCAGACTGGGGCTCGATGGGAGAAGGCTCAGACTGGCTAGGCGCAGGCGGCACGATTTCCGCCTCAACTGGAGAGGGCTCAGACTGGCTAGGCGTGGGCGACACGATTTCCGCCTCGACCAGGCGCACCATCGCTGCCGCTGCATAGTCGCGATGCACGGCCTGATCAGGCTGAAACTGCGTGCCAGTGGCATCAGCCGCTGCGGCACTGACGATGCCGGTCGGCAGCAGCTCGTTGATCAGGGTGTAGGCCCAGTGGCCCTCGGGCACGTCTGAGAAGGGTGCGGGCGGCGCGGCGATGGGGGCGATCGCTGTTGTGAGCGACACCTCTGCTCCTAGCTCATGGCGCACGCAGTAGCTCAGGCCTCGGTGAATCATCGCCATGAGCTGGGCCCGACTGAGCTTATCTAGCGGTCGAAACCAGCCGTTTTGGTCACCGCTCACCAAGTCCGCCTCCTTGGCAAACTGAATTTTGAGGGCACTGGCTCCCGCCGTCACGTCCACGAACGGCGACGGGTCACTGAGCGTTATGGGCACAGTTATTGCCGCTGGCGGTAAGCGATAGGCCAGGGCGTTAATCAGCAGCGTCACCGCCTGCTCGCGACTCAGGTCGTCCGTTGGGTGAAACTTGCCGTCTTCGTAGCCTGCGACAATGCCGTACTGGTTAGCCGCCTTGATAATTTCCTCCTTGTAAGGATTGGTGCCGATGTCTGAAAAGGTCTTAACGGCAGCCGGTTTGGCCTCCAAATCGGGCATTTCTTGAAACTGCAGCTCCACCAAGCGCACCACGGCGGCGGCAGTGAAATCTCGCTGGGCCGCCGCTCCCGGCACAAATGCTTGTCCCTGCTCATTGAGCGGCGTCGCGATGCCGTAGCGGGTCAACTCACGAATGGCGGCCGCCCCCCAGTGCCCCTCGATATCGGTGTAAGCGATCGCCGGAGCGCTGGCCGGAATCACTTCGTTCAGGGGCATGGCGGGACGATAGTTGGCGTTGACCACCACCTGCAAGCCGCTGCGCAGGATGGTCATAAGTCCAGCTCGGCTGAGGGTGGCGTCGGGATAGGCCTGGTTCTGCTCGTCTCCAGCCAGAATGCCGGCCTGTTTGGCGTAATAAAACTGTCGCGCACTGCGATGATTGACCGGCACGTCGGCAAAAGGTGCCGTGGTTATCTCATCAGGAATGGCGATCGCTCCTGGATTGGCCAGCATCAGCTTCATGGCGCGCAGCAGCAGCGTGATCGCCTGTTCGCGAGTAACAGCCCGCTCGGGCTTAAAGGTGCCGTCCTCATACCCCGCCACCAGCTGGTAAATATTAGCGGCTTTGAGAATGGCTGCGGCATAGAGGCTGTCGCCAATATCGGGGAAGGTTTTGTTTGCGGTAACGGGCGCAGCGTCAGTGGGGGGTTTAGTCTCCGGGGCAGCCGCCACGGGCGAACTGTCAGTGGGGGGGGCAGTCTCAGGAGCGTCCGCTACGGGCGCAGCGCTGTCTGTAGCAGTGTTGGCCATTGCCAGGTCTGGCGGTGAGGCGATGGCTACATCAGTCGCGGCACAGCGCTGTTCGAGATAAATAATCACGTCGCTGGCGATTGTTCCATCGGTCGTCGCCGCATCCCATGTTGTCGCCACGGCATCGCCTAGGCAATAAATCAAATGCTCGGTGCCGTTGGCCGTGGCCGTGGCCGCCAGCGGCTGCCAGTTAGCGCCAGGCGTGCCAGTGATGCGCTCAAACAGCTCACTCGCGATCGCCTGGGTGTACACAAAGCTGGCATATTGAGCATCCTGCCGGTCAAAGATTAGTCGCAGCGCCACGCAGCGATCCTGTCGCAAAATACTAATGACGCCGGCTAAAGCCACTGGTAAGCAGTCTTGTAAATAAGTCGTACCATGCAGATAAAAATCAGTCAGGCCGTCCGCACTGCGCTGATGTTTAAGCGCTTCTCCCAAACGGGCCTGCACCGCTGTCAATGGCTGGCCCAAGAGCCTCTGCTCGCCCCCACTGCTCATCTTGCTATTCCCTGAAACGCCAGTTAACGCCAAGGGACGATCACCGCGATCGTTTCTGTTGGCCATTTATTAGTACCGAAGAATCCCAGTTTTTTCACTAAAACTTCGTTGAACTGTGATGTCAGCAAGCGGCTGATTCAGCTAAGGGGCAGCGACAGTCAGGACTCGTCATATCCGTAACGCCGTTTTGCAGCAATGCTCTGAAAATTAAACGTGTATGGATATCCGGCCCCCGTCGGCATGTTCAAGATCTTGAGGTCGAATTCAGGGACCGGGGGCTCGCTCTTTAAACTCGTCACTCTTTTTCTCATCGGGGGAGACGCTGCCATTTCCAGCATGGCTTCTTGATTCTCATACTGAACCCTTCATATTCAGCTTTTGTTCCCAGACATCCTGAAACGGCGCATCGCGAGTAGAACAAATTGAACAGCAGAGCAACCAACAGACTCAAATCGTCTGCTGACTGAATCAGGCTACCGCTGAGGGGCGTACAGCATTTCCTTGCCTGGTGAGGCACACCACTTTGCCTGAACACAATGGTTTCAGGTCATGTTCGTACCTCACTGGCCGCAAAAACGCTGTAACTGCCGTTTTGCCATAGGATCAAAAATGGCTTATTGGGAGCATCTTTCACTGCCATAGCAGCATACAGGGGCTAAGGCATCGCACCGGCAAACGCCCTCAAGCTTAAATTTCGTCCAGTGCAGCCGGGTACATTACGGTTGTCTGGGTCGTCTAAGCTCTAGATCACGTCGCAGTACACACAGATTTATGCAACTGGAACAAGCGCTTCGACGGTGGTGGACTCGGCGTCGGCAGAGACAAGCGACGGTTTTTTTAGTCACTGGGCTGTTATGCGGATTGGCGATCGTGGCACTGCATGGGCTGGCCGTCAACTCGCCATTGACCCAGCTCGACTGGAGAGGCTGGCTGACCTTGGGCGTTACGGCCATGGCCTTTTTGCTTAACGCCGTCACGGCGCTGCCCGCCGAAATCGTCTTTCTGGGGGCGATCGCGGTGCTTTACGTCAGCGGCATATTGTCCACAGCAGAAGCGCTACAGGGATTCAGCAACGACGGCATGGTGACGGTAGGCGTGCTGTACTTTTTGGTGACTGGACTGCAGCAGACCGGGGCTCTAGCCTGGGTTTCGCAACAGGTTTTAGGCTTGCCCAAGCGCCGCTCCACGACGTTTGCGCGGCTGACCGTTCCGGTGATGCTGCTCAGCGCCTTTTTGAATAATACGCCAGTGGTGGCGATGTTTATTCCCGTCGTCAGTGACTGGTGTCGCAAGCTGCGCATCAGTCCGTCTAAACTGATGATTCCTCTGAGTTATGCCTCGATTTTTGGCGGTCTGTGCACGCTAATCGGCACCAGCACGAATCTCGTGGTCAACGGCCTGTTGGTTGAGGCGACGGATAATCCGGGGCTAAAAATATTTGACATCACCCTTGTTGGGCTGCCCTGTGCGATCGCCGGGCTACTGTTTCTCTTTTTGGGACAGCGCTGGCTGCTGCCCA
>JBCCNE010000484.1:0-4010 GCA_039026015.1 Cyanobacteria bacterium P01_C01_bin.70
AATTTCGGTGAGGCGCTGACGAGCCTGCTCTTGGCGAGCCGCAGACTCGTTTTCCAGAGCCGCAATGTGATCTGCTAGGCGCTGGTCAAAGCCATCCAGATTGCCCAGGACGCGATCGCGGCGGTCAAACACGACATCGCGTACTTCATTAAACTGACGGCTCAACTCGTCTTCTGTGCGATTGAGGGCCTCGATAATGGCCGTAACGCGATTGCGGCTGTCACCCTGTAGCTGCTCAATGGTGTCCGCCAACTCACCAGCGCTTTTTTGCACCGCTTCCCAGGTGACAGACTTATCGTTTTCCAGCGCCGTCATTATCTGGGTGAGCTGCTGGCGAAAATCTTCAGCGCTGGCGACAAATTGGCCCAAGGTAGCGGCTTTTTCCTCATCTACATTTGCCTGTAGGGCGTCAAAGCGATTGATAAAGTCATCGGCAGACTGCTGAAACTGGGCGAGGATTTGTGCTTTGCCAGCGTCAATTTCGCCTTGGTAGCCGTCAAATTGTGAGATAAAGTCATCCAGCGATCGCCGCACGTCAGCCAAAACATTAGCGCGCTGCGCCAGCAATTCGTCTTTGATCTGCCGAAACTGTTCTTCAAAATCGTTGATCGAGCGCTCTATTGTTTGCAGCGCCAAGTCACGATGCCCAAGGGTACTGGCCTGCATTTCATCCAGCTGGCGATCAACCGACTGCTGGCGATCGCTCATCGCCTCCATCACCCGCTGTTGATGCTGCTCTAGCTGTGCTTCCAGATTGTCGCGCAGCGACTCAAAGTAGGGAGCAAAGCCTTCCTCCAGATTTTTCAATTCGGCCAGAGTGTCATCGCGATTGCCCTCTACACCCGCCGTCAATTCCTGCAGCCGCTCAGCAAAGCCAGTCGCCCTCGTCTCTATATTAATCAGGGTTTCTCCCTTGGCCGTTTCGACCTGCTCAATTAGATCGGTCAACTGCTGCTGTGCGCTCCGCGCCGCCTCCTGCACCGATGCCAAAATGGCAGTCGTTTGGGCTGCGGTGTCAGTATCGACGGCGGCGGCTTTCTCCTGCAGGCGCGTGCTGATTAATTCAGCCTGCTGATTAACTTCGGCTTCTAGTTCAGCCAACGTTTTGGCAAGCACCGCCACCTGATTTTCCCAATCCTTGAGGGTGTGATCCTTAGACTCAGTAATCTCCGTCAGGGCTTGGTTAAGGGCACGGCGCTTTTCGTCCAAAACATCCTGAAAGCCCTCGGACTGCTGCTCAATATCGTCGCTAATCTCTTCGGCATCTTTAAGCACGCTGTTCAACTCGCGGGTAGCCGTGCGAATTTTGTGCTCTAAATCGGTCATTTGGTTAAGCTGAGTGCGCACCACGGTCGCCACCTCTTGCACCACCGAACGACGCAAAAACCACAGCATCAAAACGCCCAAGATCAGCAGCAGCGCCAAGGCCGCCAGCAATATCGAAACCAATGTTGTCGCTCGGGTGAAGGCAAGATCGGCCTCCTGCTGCAGCCGCTCCAACTCAGCCCGTTCGTCCGTAGTGAGGGTTTGGGCGATCGCGGGGGACAGGTGTGAAGACGCTTGAGGCCAGACAATCGCGGGAGCAAAACCTCCCCCCCATAAGCACAGCGCCAACATCACACTGTTACGTAGATAACCAGTTAAAGAGAAGGAAAAACGATGCCGCATGAGTCTTGCGATCACACTGAAGGAATGGTCAGAAAACACTTCGTTTAAGGATACTCAAAGTGCGGTCCAACGATACGCTTAGCATACCTCGAAGCTCTAAATGGAACAGGATTCCTCCAAGGCGCAGCGCTGCTGTTTGCTTAAGGCTGTTTGCCCGAGATGGCGTTGTGATCAAAGTTCCGGTAACAGGGCAGCCGAGTAGCACCGATTGACTAGCTGATAGACATAAACGACGTCATCGATTCCTCAGCTGTAATAATGACCGTCTGGCAAAATTGTCGTGCGATCGCACTTGGCCCCGGCAAGATTGGCATTGATAGCGCGAAAAAGAGTGGTCTTGACTAAAAGGGTATTGCTCAACTGCGCCTCAGACAAATTAGCTCCCGTGAGATCGGCACCCGATAAATCGGCCATTGCCAGATCAGCACCAACCAGATCGGCCCCCTGAAGATTGCAGCCCCGCAAATCGGCCTGCCTAAGACAGGCATAGCGCAAGTCGGCACGAGACAGATTGACACCACTCAGCTCTGCCTCTTCCAAGTTGCAGTTACCTAATTTGGCATCTCCAAAGTTGCCTTGTCTCACAATCAGCCCGCGTAAATTGGCTCGACTCAGATTGCTGTAAGGCAAATATGCCGTGTTAATAACCGCTGCAGCAAGATCAATTTCTCTCAAATCACACTCAAATCCGTCGACCTGATCAATACTCAATCCCTGAAATTGACGCTCACCGACACGATACCGCTCAAGTAATGCTTGGAAATCTATAATTGCCATAGAACCAGTGACATTTGCCAAACCGTTTGAGTCTTAAAGACACAAACTTGCAAAACCCTAATATCTGTAGAAGCGGCATTGTCTAATAAAAAGCAAGCCTGCAAACCGTCGAATTCTGTCTCTTTTAAGACCATTTCAGTCATCGAAGTTCACTTATCTGCTGACACCAAAAATAGCTCTTTCAAGCGACTAAAATAGCTATGCTTTCCAGAGCACTTGCGGATTTCATCCCATCCAATAAATCACGTACTGAAGCACTTACTTTAGACATTTCAGGAGGTCAACTTGCTCAGTGACCAAACCTTACTAGCCGTCATAATTTTCGTCCTATGGGCACGGTTAACTTTTGTTAAATTACAACATCCTGAACAATAATTCGTCGGACTTAAAGATGTCTTTTGATTTTCTTGAGAAACTTTCTAGGCATAGCAAAGTTGACAAAAGTCATGGCAAAGCGAGTGGCTACGCTATGACTTTTGAAAAGATTATCTAGTTGATAAAAAAAACTGTTATTTCGACAGCTATTGGGGGAGTGAATGGATATGAGGTTGGCTGGGTGATGGGATGTTGGCGGAGTCTGCCCAGAGTGCTTTGGAGTGATAGAGATAAGTGAAGTGGGTGGAGTCGGAGAGGATGGCTGTGTAGGTGGGTAGCGGAATGCCAGGATTTTCTGTCGCCTATTATCTGCTGCTTGTCACCTATTTCATATTCTGCACGCTGCCCCCTTAAATTATATGGATGCGCACCTCGTGTTTCTCTGTATTTTGAACCCTTCAACCCTATGGCTAACCCTATTCCGGCATCCTCACCGGTGATCACCGCTGCTCAACCTCAAGACGTGGCCACAATTTATCGTTTGATTATGGCGCTGGCGGAGTATGAAAAGCTGCCCCATGAAGTGACCGGCAGTGCTGAGGATCTAGCTCAGCACTTATTTGGCGATCGCGCCTATGCCGAAGCCCTGATGGCGCGAGTCGATGAAATCCCGGTCGGCTTTGCGCTGTTTTTTCACAACTATTCGACTTTTTTGATGAAGCCAGGGATTTATCTGGAAGACTTGTTTGTGCTGCCCGACTATCGCGGTCGAGGCATTGGCAAAGCCTTACTCCAATACCTGGGCAAGCTCGCCGTCAAACGGGGCTGTGGTCGGCTGGAATGGAACGTATTGGATTGGAATAGTCCAGCGATCACTTTTTACGAACGCATAGGCGCTGAAATCAAACCCGAATGGCAGCTTTGCCGCGTCGCTGGCGAGGCCCTGAAAAATCTGGCGCAGTCAGGGTAAAGAGTGGCAGGGTATGTATAGCCTGACGGCATTCAAGAAAGGCGGAGCCTGCCCAGAGGGCTTGGATGGCAAAGCACGCATCTTACCCGCGAGCCTGAGAGTAATGGGATAACGAAGCAGGTGATAGGTAACCAAGAACTAAGAACCAAGAACCAAAAACTAAGTCCAAACTCTGAACTCCGTCATAACCTATGATCGTCCCGGCATAAATCCGGTGGTTAGCCGCTTAATCACTCGATTGGCAATATCGCTATATTGAATTTCGCCGGCCAGCAATTGG
>JBCCNE010000485.1:0-4005 GCA_039026015.1 Cyanobacteria bacterium P01_C01_bin.70
CGTCCGGTTTGCAGCTCTAACAAGCCATCAGGGCGGTAGCTTTCAAGCCGGCGGCTAATCTCGTTGCAGCGCCGCTCGGCGGGCCAAGCGTTGCCCATCGTTGCCGGCGTGGCCCAGGCATAGAGCGTTCCCGGCTGGCTCACTGGCGTATACATGACTGTGGGCTGCCCATTCTGCATCTGGCAGCTAAACCGCACGTCTTCCTCTGCAGGCAGGGCAATACCGTCATCGGCTTCTGTATCTGCCGTTTCGTCAGGCGCTTCCGTTTCGCTGGGAGCCGGAATTTCGCGTCCTTCTGCCGGGACTTCGTCAGAGTCCGTATTAACCTGTGCCCAGACCGGAGCGGAAGTGCTCATTAGCAAAACTCCCATCGCCAATCCGGTTGAAACTCGTCGCTGCCATTGATATGTCATGGGTGATCTCCTTGCGCGATCGCTAGCTATAGCATGCCCGATCTTAATGGACGAAATTGGGAGCGACCCGGTTCCGCTGGCAGCCACTAGCGCGAGTCAATAGCTTTTAGATTAACTGCTTCAAGGTCAGACTCTGAAGCGGCGATTGCCGGCAGACCGGGCGATTCGACTGCTGCTGCTGGCATCGTGGAGGCGGGAAGTGCTTCCAGCTGATGCCAGACGACCTGTAACAACTCGTCAAGATGGCGGCGAGTCACGGCCGAGATGGCGAAAACTGGCTGGCCGGTCGCTTGGGCCATCAATTCCGCTAAAACGTCGGCGTCCTCTGGCGACATGGCGTCGATTTTGTTCAAGGCGAGAATTTGTGGGCGATCGCTCAACCCCTTATCGTAGGCTGCCAACTCCTGCTGAATGATGCGATAGTCTGCGAGCGGGTCGGGGGCAGTGGCATCGACCAGGTGCAACAGCAGGCGCGTCCGCTCAATATGACGCAGAAACTCGTGACCCAAGCCTAACCCGGCGTGGGCTCCGGCAATCAAACCGGGAATATCGGCAAAGACTGTGCCGTCTCCAGTTGGTTTGCGCACGACGCCCAGGTTGGGAACCAAGGTTGTGAAAGGATAGTCAGCCACTTTGGGACGGGCCGCTGATAGGGCTGAAATTAGCGTCGATTTGCCAGCATTGGGCAAACCAATAATGCCCACTTCCGCCAGCAGCTTAAGCTCTAGGCGAATGCGACAGATTTCACCGTCTAACCCCGGCAGCGCATACTCAGGGGCGCGATTGCGGTTGCTGAGAAAGTGACGGTTGCCCAAGCCGCCTTTGCCGCCAGCCGCCACCCGCAGCGTTTGCTGAGGCGTTACCAGATCGCCGATGAGGTCATCGGTGTGAGCGTCGTAAACGGTCGTGCCGCAGGGGACTTCAATGTAGCGATCGGCACCACAGGCTCCAGTACGATTGCTAGGGCCGCCGCGAGCACCTGGTTTAGCTTTAAATTCGTGGGCAAAGCGAAAATCAAGCAGCGTTTGCAAATTAGGCTCAGCAATAAGATACACCGAGCCCCCATGTCCTCCGTTGCCGCCTGAAGGGCCACCCGCTGGTACGTACTTTTCGCGGCGAAAGGACACCATGCCATCGCCACCTTTGCCGCCAATAACGGTGACTTCAGCTAAATCAACAAACTTCACAATCGCTCACCCTTGCCAACGCTAGCGGTCGCTGCCGTCCCGGCGATGAATCTACAGCTTGCGGGTCCATACGGCCGTCCGTGCTGGCTTCAAAGTGCTTGTTCAAGCACGGCAGCTAACATCAGCTGGATCAGCATCCAGGGGTTAGCCGTCATCAACAGCACAAATCTTATCCTAATAGGGATAGTCCGGAAATGACATGCGGTTACAGCTGAGTTGTCGTTGGCGCAGGCGCAAGCATCGCTACAGCGATAGTTGGGTACGTTTTAGGGCAGGCATTTCCCTGACGAACACAAGAGTCCTCACAAGAACATCAAAATAAGTTTATAGAGAGGAAAGCTCTCTGCTGGGGGACAGCGCTGGACTGGATGAGCGAACTAGGCTTCTTTGCTTAAGGAAACGTCGTTGCCCTGTAGGCAGATCAAACCATCGCCGTGGGTTTTAAGAATTCCCTGCTGACGCAATTTACCCATAAGCCGCGTTACCGTCACACGGGTAGAGCCAACAGCGCTACCGATTTGAGCATGTGTTAAGGGGAAGGGCAGATAGTAACCATCAGGCGACGTTTCGCCGAACTCCTCGATCAGTAAGGTCAGAAAGCCAATTAGGCGATCAATGGTGCGGCGCTGCCCCAGGGTACTGAGCCACAGAAGCTTACGCTGGTGCTGATGACGAAACGCTTCTAGCACTTCGCGGCGAAAATGAGGCCAATTGTCGAGGTCGTGCCAGTAGAGCCAAATGACCGCAGTTTGGTCAACGTGGGCAAAGCTCTGTAGGGAGAAGGGAGACTGGGCAATGATTTCAAAAGGCTGTCCGGGGCCGACGAATCCTAAAAAGGCTTCTTCATCTTGGGCCATCAGAGGAGTTGAAGTGGTCTCTTCGTCATCACCAGAAACGTCAACGCTGAGTTGAGCACTGCCGGTCAGGCGAACTGCCCCACGCTGCACAAGGTATAGCAAACCCGGGCGCGAGGGAATCCGTTCGTCTTTGACAAAGGTTCGACAACGATAGTGCTCCTGAGCCCAGTCAGAAATTCTCTGCCAGGTGAGAAAAGGACGTGCCTGATTAGCTGATGATGTTGAGTACATATGAGCTCATGAGATTAAAACTGAATTGGCCTGTAGACTTCACGTCGAACCAGCTAGATGAATATAGACTGTCAATTACGCTCTTCATGCAATTACGCTTTTATATAGAGATCTTCAAGCGTAAGCGGAATATTCCGAGAGAAATTCACATAACAAGCAGAGAATTTACTGAAAAACCCGCGCGTAATTTACCTCATATTAAAACAAACCTTACGTACAATTTCTAGGAATAGAGTACCCGTATTGCCAAGTGTGCTCAATAATTCTCCGAGGGATTATTCACTTCACAATTATTTCATGTCATGAAATGCCTGTGAGCATTACGTTTTAATGACACTAAACACCTTTTTTTGTTCCTGGTTAATGACAGTTTCTCCGAGGGAATTGTTACAAAAAGTACTTTCAAGATATTTGATAAAGCGGCAGCTATCTGTTTCCTCGGTATCTTTGAGTTCTCTAAAAGTCACAGAAGATGGCAGCTATTGCTACAAATCTGCGATCGCCCATCAATTAGCCGCAACTCGCGTTCAAGATGCCGCTACCTTAGCGCAACACTTGGCCGATGGAATGGCTGCCTATGTTGGCGACGTTGGTGATTCTGCCCCGGGGCAGGACGATTTTGCGGCGATCGCTGCCGATCTGCGCGTTCAGCCAACGCCACAAGGCGGACTGGTGCTGACCTTGTCTCCATTGGGTCTGGCAGCCTGGCAACAAGAGTGGCTGCAAAGTTCGCTGCCGCCGACAGACATGGCTGATGAAGCGGCCGCGGCGATTGCTCAACTCGTGAATCGAGGCAATTGGCCTCTGGGCGATCGCCTGCAGCTTTCGCTGCCCATGCTGCTGCAGTGGGCTTATGGGCGCTGCCACACCTGGCAGCAGGCGCTGGAGCGATCGCCCACCAACTCTCAACCGCAGGCTGTTGGTGCGTTTATGTCTCGGCCGCTAATAGACGCCATGGCGTCCTCTCCCGCAGGTATGGACGGTGCATTAACCCACCGATTGCTGCCCGCCGTTATGCAGGCGCTTGATCAGATGGCTGCTCGCGCTGGTGCGCCTCAAGTGTGTCTGCGCCAGGGCTATCGTCTGGTTGAGCACGTTTATCACATAGATGGTCAGATGGCGCGCTGGCGCTCAGAGACTGGTCGCTGGGCGATGATGGCTGCTCCGCTAGCAGTTACGAAAAAGGGACTGGGGGCGATTTTGTCCAATGTTTTCCAGTTGGCTCCCATGCCGCATTTGTGAGAGCAACGCTTTACAGTGGAAAAAATGCTGAGTTCAAAAGTTGCCGATGTTATCTCCCACCGCCACCGATCTGGA
>JBCCNE010000486.1:0-3996 GCA_039026015.1 Cyanobacteria bacterium P01_C01_bin.70
CCCTCCCTCAACCTGGTCAATGTCGGCTCCGCCAAAGCGAGCAGCCCGACCAGCCCAGTCAAATTCATTTAAGCGGAAACCCAGGAACCCGGCGGCCTGCGTCGGATTGTATCGCAGGAAAAAGCTGTAGGTGCGACGGTTATATTCCAGGATAAGGTCAGTGTCAATAACTTCACCGGTGTCGAGATTAACTGAGGTTTGAAAGCCGAGGCGAAAAGGCCCGTAAATTTGTTGAATAATGCCGCCATTGAGTCGGTTTTGGTCAACATTACGGTCAAATAGGAACGGCGAAGTGGCGGCATCGCTCACAAAAGAGCGAGTATAACTCAGGTTAAAGACGGTCGAGTCAAAAAAGTCTCTCGAAAAATGTCCTAACTCGCCCCTGACGCCGATAAGCGCAGACAGGTCATCTTGGGTGTCATCGCTGGTGTAGTAAGTGTAAGTGCCGCGTCCAGACAATATCAGTTGAACGTTAGGAGTACGCGGCACCGGAGTAAACCGCAGTCCTTCATCCCGAGTTGCAGGCAACGGTTCCCCTTGCCAGAGCAAGAAAGCACGACTGACTCCAACGCTG
The DNA here is from genome assembly GCA_039026015.1 of Cyanobacteria bacterium P01_C01_bin.70. Classification (GTDB taxonomy): domain Bacteria; phylum Cyanobacteriota; class Cyanobacteriia; order Phormidesmidales; family Phormidesmidaceae; genus Halomicronema. The sequence continues at coordinate 575 of JBCCNE010000486.1, forward strand.
CCCTGAAAGCGACCAAGCGTGGTTCGAAAGGGCGGCGTGGGATTGTCTCCTAATAAATCAAGCCGGTCGGTGTTGGCATTGATGTATTGGGCCGAGGCTTGATAATTCACTACAATGCCCGTGTCGCCCAAGGTAATGTTGGGGGATTCTAGGACCACACCTAGACTGCTTTGCACGTTTTGAAAACCCAGCGAACCGTTAAAGAGGCGATCGCGATAGCTATATTCCAGGCTAAGCCGATGGTCGCCCACTAGCCGCTGCAATCGAACGCTGGCCCGCAGACGCTCATCTAAATTATCTAGGTCTAATCCAGAAAAACTGGCGTTGGCTCGCACGCCGGTTCTCGGCCCCAGTTGGCCCGTGAGGTCGGCCTCTAAACCGAAGTTGCTCAAAAAAGACTCTTCTGGCGGGGGCGTTTCCTCACCGAAAATTGAGCGCTGCACCAAGAGCTGCGGCGTCAAGAAAAAATCCCAAACGCCATTGTCAAATACGCGAAAAGATCGTTCGACGAACAGCCCGTCACGGTCGTCACCGTCAAATCCGAAGTTGACGATAAAGGGATTTGCGCTGTCGGGACCACCGCGATTGAGCAAAATGCGATCGCGCAGCAGCGGCAGTCGAAAGCTCTGGTCAAAGACTAATTGGGCATTTTCAACATAGAGTTCATCTTGAAACTCAGTGAGACGAGTGAGGGTAGCGCGATCGCCGCGAAATTCTAGTTCTGGTGGCGAGAAGGGGTCATTGGTCAGACCAATGTCTTCGGCATACCAGCCCTCCGAGTCAAAGTCGAGCCGCCTCGCCTCAAACCGAAACCGCCGGACAAATCCGCCTGCCGCAGGCTGTGGCAGCCCGCTGGCTGCATCAGGCACCGTTAACCCAGTTCCAAAGGTGATACTGCCCGTACTGCGAACATTAGAAATTGGGTCAGTTTCCAAAATGCCGGGGTTGGTTGTCTCTGACCCAGACAAGCTGCCAAAATCAGTCCCTGTTTGGGGAATAAACAGGGTGCCGCGAGCATCAAACAGGCTACCGGCCCCTTGAATTAGGTTGTATTCTCCTCGATCAGCTTCGACGGTTTGCTCGCCCCGAGTAAAGATCACCTCACCTTCAACAATCACAAAGCGATTCGCCAAATTGGCCCAAAGCCGATTAGCGCGGAGCACACCGTTGCTCAACCGCAAAACTACATCTCCTCTGGCGGTCAAAACCTGGCTCTGGGGTTCAAACTCTTGATGATCGGCGGTGAGATTGAGCGGTAACGGCGGACTGGTGGGCTGTGTCGGGGGCAGCAGTACGCCGTTGACCACAGCTCCATTGGCCCAGTCGGGCTCTGGCGTCGCCGCGCGGGGATAGACGGGCTCATCGTTGTCGGTATCTTCGTCGGCCTCAGTCTGATCAATTTCTTCATTCTCATCGCTGTCAGTCACGTCCAAGTCGGCGGGGTCGTCAGCGTCAGCATCGCGTAGTTGACCGACCCACGGGGCTGATAGAGAGGAAAAAGCCGCCCGTGGTATCTCATCAGAGCTGGCCTGCGGATCCGACGACGCGGCCACTGGAGCCGCCGCTGACGTCGCCTCCTGCAGATATTCAGCGCGGGTAGCAATGGGGGCTAACGGTGGGATACTGCTGGCATCGACGGGAATCGGCTCTGATGAAAACTGGGTGCGATTGCCAATCGGCTCTGGGGTGGGCGTTTGGATGTCTGTGGTCGGAACAGAGGCAAAATGAGTGCTGTGATGAGGCGATCGCGGGAGTTGATTGGGAGCCAATTCCGACACTGCCTCGTCTAAAGAAGATGCCAACATCGGAATCGTTTCGACGATAGGTGGTGGAGGCAAGTCAGCAGGGGGAAGATAAGGCATAAACAGCCAGCCAATCAAAACGAAAGCCCGGCTAGCGGGCTTTGAGATACAGACAATTGGGCGTCTTAGTAAGACGCCCAATTGAGCGCCAGGGTCAGAATATGGCTACTTGATGATAGCCAAAGATCTGCACTGAACCATTTGCACTAAGGTCTGATTATTCTATGTCTGAGCGACCAGGGTTACGAGAGGGATCTCCGCTCAGAAACCCAAAGATAAACAAACCAACAAAAAAGGCAACCACGAGGTAAACGGCAATTTTGAGAGTCAGCATTGCAAACTTCCCATTTTGATATACGGCAGTCAGTAAGGAATATCATACGCCAAATGGGACATGCTCTTCCGGCACCCCGCTATGAAACCGAATGACTGACCAGAGGTCGCTGAGGTTCCCCAGTGAGGCAATGGTCAATGCCCTTTGATATGAGGCCCCGATGACTGATTTTTGGATGGCAGAGACGACGTCTGATCGCCGCGTGATCGCCAACACCACCACAAAATTAAGGACGCTCACCCAACAATCGCTTCAGTCCACTTGGCACTTAGCGTCAAGCTCGCTCTCTGTGGAGGCCGTTATGAGACAGCAGATTTGGCAGCAGTGGGCGATCGCTCCCCCCAATGCCAAAGGCCACATTCCCTGGTCGCGGGGTCGAGCACCACTCTGGCTGTGTCAGCAAATCACCGTACCGGAAAATCTCAACGGGTTTCCGGTAGCTGGACTCTCGTTACAGCTGGGGCTAACTTGGTGGGCCGAAGCTGCTGCCGTGTATGTCGATGGACAGCTCGTACAAGAGGGCGACCTGTTCGACTATTTTGCTCGCCTGGAGCTGAGCGATCGCGTGGCGCCGGGTGACACTTTTACAGTGGCAATTTACCTGGTCAGTCCAGGACATGATGACGGGGCCCTAGTGCGCTCTGACCTGTTCTATGAGTCCAGGGATGCCGCCCTGCCGGAGCCGGGATTTGTGGCGGATGAACTGACGGTGCTGCAAACTTTTGCGGAAAAGCTGGCGCCGGCCAAGCTAGCCGAGATAGCGGCAGCGATCGCGCCGCTCAACTGGTCAACGGTGTCTGATCAGGCTGCCTGTTTACAAGAACTAGCGGCACTGCGGATGCGACTGCACCCCCTGAGCGCCTGGATCAAACAGCGTCAGATTACTTGCACTGGGCATGCTCATCTTGATTTGGCCTGGCTGTGGCCGGTGACTGACACTTGGCGAGCAGCGGAGCGCACCTTTCGGTCAGTGCTAGCGCTGCAGCAAGACTTTCCCGAACTCACTTACACGCACTCCAGTCCCGCTCTGTTTGACTGGCTCGAAACCCATCGGCCAGAGCTGTTTCAGGCCGTATTAGGGGCTGTTGAGCAGGGGGCTTGGTCGATGGACGCCGGACTTTGGGTTGAACCAGAGTTGCAGACCCTGGGCGGTGAATCCTTAGCACGACAAATCTTGTACGGGCAGCGCTACGCGCGATCGCGATTTGGCCAGGTCAGCACAATCGCTTGGCTGCCCGATAGCTTTGGCTTTTCCTGGCAGTTGCCCCAACTATTGCAGCTCGGCG
>JBCCNE010000487.1:0-3987 GCA_039026015.1 Cyanobacteria bacterium P01_C01_bin.70
AAAAGGAGTTTTCCCATGACTAAGATTGGCCTTTTCTACGGCAGTACTTCCGGCACGACAGAAGAACTCGCAGAGAAAATTCAACAGTCCATTGGTGAAGATATCTGCGATGTCTACAGCATGGAAGAAGACTTTGACAACGTTGATGACCTGCTGCAATACGACTATCTAATCCTAGGTTGTTCGACCTGGGGGGCTGGAGAAGTTCAAAATGACTGGCGTGAGCCGCTGTTCGATATGGAAGTGGATAAACCTGACTTTTCGGGTAAAACCATTGCCGTCTTTGGTCCCGGTGACTGCGAAGGTCACAGCAAGCACTTTGTGGGGGCCTTAGGCATTCTCCACGACCAGTTCAAAGCCCTGGGAGCCCAGCTGGTCGGAGCGGTGGCCGCCGAAGACTACACCTTTGAGAAATCCACGGCAATTCGGGATGGCAAATTCGTCGGTTTGCCGCTGGATGAAATCAACGAGAGCGACAAAACCGATCAACGGATTGCCAATTGGCTAGAGCTGCTAAAACCCAACTTCCCCATGCTGGCCACTTGATTCGCCGCCGATGATAGAGCGGCCAATATTGATCTCGCTGAGAGGACCCCCGCAACATGAGCAACACACCTGGAGTTAAATCGGCGAACAATTTATGGCCGCCCCGATTTTTGCAAGCGATTAACTGGAGTTCCTGCTTGGGCTGCCGCCGCTGCTTCCAAGCTTGTGGCCGCAGCGTGATGGCGCTCATTGCTCTCGACGAACACGGTCAGGTCGCTGACGCCGATGACGAGGACGCCATTGAACGGGTCGTGATGTCTATCGCCAATGCCGAAAACTGCACTGGTTGCCAAGCCTGCGATCGCGTTTGTCCTAAAGGCTGTCATACCTACACACCGGCCCTGGCTTAATCGCCAACCCCCTTTTCAACAAGGCAGATAAACCAACTTCTGCCCCGCTGGCTGATCCTACAGAGTTGAGGGATGATTTATTCGTCTACCCTAAAATGTGCGATTTTTTGAAGCGGTGGCCCACGTACCCTTCATACCCGTCGGCTGCCAATATGCCCGATTTTCGACGCCGCTTTTCCGAATACTACCAGGCGGTGGAGGGCCGTCCTCCTCGGGAAACCTTGCTCACCGCCCTCAAACACTTTGAGGCTGAGCTGTCCTCGAACCATGACCGAGCGACTGTGGGGAATGCGGTCGACCTGGGATGTGGTGATGGCCGTGATACTGTGGAGCTTTTACGCCGTCACTGGCGAGTCTTAGCGATTGATGGCGAATCCGAAGCGATCGCTCGCCTGCGCCAACGGTCCGATATCAACCGCACCTATTTAGACACTCGCGTCCAAAAGTTTGAATCCCTGGTCTTGCCCCCTAGTGTCGACTTGATTAATGCCAGTTTTTGTCTACCGTTTTGCCTGCCCGATCACTTTGTTGAACTGTGGGAGGAAATTGTTATGGCATTGCGAGCCGGGGGCAGATTTTGTGGACACCTGTTTGGCGATCGCGACTCATGGGCGATCTATGGGGACCTCAGCCACCACACCCGCGAACAGGCCGAAGCCATGCTCTCTCCTTTTACCATTGAACTTTTAGATGAAGAAGAGCACCCTGGCAGTACCGCCCTCGGAGAAGAAAAACATTGGCACCTGTTTAATATTGTGGCTCGCAAACGATAACCGCCATTGCTGAAACCGACAGTCTTTGTTCACTCGCCCCTTGAGGCATTATGGAAACGGCTAACCAAACCAACCCTGACAATGCTCGTCAGGAGCGTTATTTTGCGTTGATTGATCGACTGCTGGGCTGCCCCAATGGAGAGGAACCCCAGGTGCTTAATTCGGAGCCCGATTTGTTGGATGCCGGCTTCGTGAAAGCACTGATACAAACCGCCAGCTATTTTGCCCATCAAGGCAATGGGGAGGCGGCGAAGTGTTTGATTTTCATCGCGCGGGAATTGTCAGTGCAACTTGGCCTCTATCAACAGACCCAGCCCGAGCCCTAAGCCGATGGAGGCGCTGATGAAAAGACGACAGTTTCTCCCCTGGCTCACGCTGACGGTGATAGCCAGCCTCGGAGCGATCGCCTGTGGCCAATCGTCACGGTCAAATCCAGCAGCAGCAACCACGCCCTCTGGTGACGCCATCAACATCACCGTTTCGGCGGCCGCCAGTGTGCAAGACGCTATGAAAGATATCCAGGCGGCCTATGCCGACGTGGCCCCAGAAGTTATCATCACCTATAACTTTGGGGCCTCGGGTTCGCTGGCTCAGCAAATCATTCAAGGGGCTCCCAGCGACGTGTTTCTCTCGGCATCTGACCCCTGGATGAGCGATTTAGAAACCAAGGGACAAATTCTCCCAGGCAGTCGCAAAGACCTGCTGCAAAACGCAATGGTGCTGGTGGCGCCCAAAGATGACGCAACCCTAGCGGATTTCAGCGACTTGAGCCAGGAGCCGATTCGCAAAGTCGCGATGGGAGAGCCCGCCAGTGTGCCAGCCGGGCAATACGCCAAAGACGTGTTGACGGCCCTGAATCTGTTTGATGGCCTGCAGCCAAAGCTGGTATTTGCCAAGGATGTGCGGCAAGTGCTCGCTTATGTAGAAACGGGCAACGTGGATGCTGGGCTCGTCTACAGCACCGACGCCCAGCGGTCAAACCGGGTGCAGGTAGTGGCCACCGCCCCGGCCGACAGCCATGCCCCCATTATCTATCCCGTGGCTGTGGTGCGGGACAGCGACCAGGCCAAGGCCGCTCAAGCTTTTGTCGATTTTTTATCCAGCGATACGGCGATCGCCCTCTTTCAGGGGTACGGTTTTGGCAGGGTTGAATAGCGTTTTTCTACATGCCTGCTGATCTTTCACCCCTGTGGATCTCTCTTAAGACGGCGACCGTCGCCACGGTTTTGGCGGCGATCGTGGGGATTGCGATCGCTTACTGGATGAGCGGCTATCGTGGCCGGGGTCGCGGTTGGATTGACGGTATCCTAACCCTACCCCTAGTGCTGCCACCCACCGTCGTCGGCTTTCTGCTGCTGCTGCTGATCGGTAAAAACAGTCCCCTCGGGCAGCTGCTTGATCGCCTTGGCGTCACCCTAATCTTTACCTGGACCGCCGCCGTCATCGCGGCCACGGTGGTGGCGTTGCCGCTGGTGTATCGCACGGTCCTCAGTGCCTTTGCCCAAGTCGACCTCACCCTGCTCAGCTCAGCCCGCACCCTCGGAGCCGGGGAATGGCGCATCTTCTGGCAAATTTTGCTGCCGCTGGCCTGGCCGGGCGTGCTGGCCGGGATTGTCCTCGCCTTTGCCCGTGCCCTGGGGGAATTTGGGGCCACGCTGATGGTGGGCGGCAGCATTCCCGGCGTCACCCAAACCATGCCGATTGCCATCTTTTTCGCTGCTGAAGCTGGACGTCTGGATATTGCCTTGGTCTGGGTATTGTGCATGGTCGCAATTTGCCTGTTCGTGATTGCCGGTATCAACTACGGCAACCACTCCCGCCTCGTCACCCCAGGCCGCCCCGCCCTTATCAGGCCATTGTTGAACTACCTCTATTTCAGTCACCCCACTCCCCGCTTTAAGCATTTTCCCAACCCTGTACGGGTGCCCGGTGGTGCGTCCTCTCGCTCTGCCCCCCCCACCGCTGCTCGCCCCCAACTCGCCGCCCACATCGAGAAACCGCTCTCCGAATTTCCCCTGCAAGTTAGTTTTCAGGCCGGTCAGGCCCCTCTGGGACTGCTGGGGGCTTCCGGTTCTGGCAAAAGTATGACGATTCGCTGCATTGCCGGCCTTGAAACTCCGGCCCGAGGCAGCATTCGGTTCAACGATCGCGTCTTGTTTGACGCTCAAACTGGGGTAAACGTCCCCTGTCGCGATCGCCACGTGGGGCTGGTCTTTCAAAACTATGCCCTGTTTCCCCATCTCACCGTGGCTCAGAATATCGCCTTTGGCATGGCGGCGGTGCCCCAAGCCAAACGAATTGTAGAAGTCGCCCACTAT
>JBCCNE010000488.1:0-3983 GCA_039026015.1 Cyanobacteria bacterium P01_C01_bin.70
ACAACGGGCTTTACCCAAGTAGTAATTTCTCCTGGCCCATTGGCCAAAATCACAACGTCCATCAGCGGTGCTCACTTGTTCATGACTGGGAACCAACCCAATACGATTAACATTGCCTACCCTACCAATAGCGTTACAGCTGCAGAACTGATATGGCTAACCAGTCGTCCCTAAAAACCAAGCAAGGACCACAGAGACGCTGAATTTGCCCGTCAATACAGTCTTCTCATGATTTTCTACCACCATTGCCATTCCACCGACTTATACAATCTCCTCAGTCAAGAGAGTTTAATGCTTTTTCACTATCTAGAGAGGGGTGCCGATCGCGGCTAGCTCTAAATGATAGTGATACAGCGCGACGGGTTGATTGATTGCTTTGAAATAATCAGGATCTTGAGGCGATAGATAGACTGCTGTAACCTGGTCGGCAGTGACGTAGTCGTTAGTCTCGCGGTGATAAGCTGTGGTAGTTTCAACTTCATTGAAATAGGGCTGGTTGCCGCCTCGAAACACCTGCTGAAACACTTCAGTAGTGAAAAAATCGTCCCCTGATGGCTGTTCAACAGCACGACCAGTGATCGTTGATTCTAATAAGCGCTGATTGTTCAAAATTGTCAGTTGACGGTTGGGATTTTGAGGGTCAACGACGACTTCTTGAACGGCTTCGTCACCGAGATAGGCTCTAGCGATGCTGAGACCATTGAAAGTGCGATCGGCCACAATTTCTTCCTGAGCCAGCCGGGGCCGCAAGAGAAAGCTCTGGGTATATGAAGTCAGGCGCGGCTCAAATCTGACTTCGCACGTAATTGGCTGATGCAATAATCGTTGATTGGCCGCCAGTCCAGGTGTCTCAATAGTTGGCGCGAGTGGCGCCGCTAGGTCAACCAGGGTACTCGTCATTTCCCAAGTGCCCGCTAGCCAGTCAGGATAAACCAAATCACCCGAGGCTGGCTCAGTGGTCGGTTTAGTAATCCAGTTAGGAAAAGTAGCCAGGCGATCGCGAATGGGCTCGGCTTCGGCACTGCCGCTGCATAACAGCCATACGAGCGATAGCAACACTATCCAGAGCAAGCTACGGCGGATGCGAAGAGAAGTTGGACGAGTCATAGGTTGTGCTGGCCCCAACGATAAAATCGTTTATCGCTTTAGATTAGCGGATAAAGGCGATGGCCATCGCCTTTAATGAACTTAACTCTGGTGCAACTAAACCTTTCGTTCCACGACATCGGCTAGGCGGGCGAGGGTTTCATTAAGCTTTTCCTCAGTTGTTGGCTCGGCGGCTGCCTCTTCCTCAAGCTCTTCTTGGCGTTTTGCGCGCTCTAGGATACGAATTAATACAAACAAGACAAATGCAATCACCACAAAATTGATGATCGCAGAGAGAAAAAGGCCATATTTAATGCCGTTGAATGATAAGGCTGCGATGTCATCGGCACCGACTGCCTGCAGCGCTGGATTCAAAATTGCGGGAGTCACAATATCACCCACTAGCGAGGCGACAATTGCCTGAAAGGCTCCCCCAATGACAACGGCAACGGCAAGGTCAACCACGTTGCCCCGCATCAAAAAGTCTTTGAAATCGCGGAAGAAGCCCCCCGCAGAGTTGACTGCGCGATTGCGAGCCTGACGGTTTGCCATAATGCTTACTCCTGATAAATTCCTGATCAGGCAGATAATACCTCACCTCTCAAAACAGGATGCAGGCGATTCAATAACTGCATCAAGGCGATCGCCAAGTGGGTGATTTACAATGCTTCCCTGGCGCAGCTCGTCCACAGCTTTTACGCTCTGTTCGTCGGCCTCGATAGCTATATGACTAATACCATTTCTCTGGAATAGCACTACAGATCGGAATGGAGAGCTTTGGGAGCAAGGGGGCCGGGGAATAGGATGTGTAGCAGGAGTTTGGAGAATCTGTATAATATCCAGCGCGGTGACAACACCCTCTTCATTAAAGGTTTCGCGGCTTTGTACCGGCTAGGAAGTCATGAATGAACCTAAAATGACGCTGTTCCGAATGTAAGGCGATCGTTGAAAAGCCTCACAAAAAAGGCGGGTCGCGCCTCTGCAACCTTCAAGATTTCAGCGATCAGGCTAATTCAAGGTCGTTCCAATCATTACTGACTGGACTTTTGACATTTCCAATAACTTTTCAGGCAGAATATGACACAGAGCATTTACCGTCAGCGACTGTCAGCGGCTGTTCCCAAGGCTTTTTAGTCAGGCTTGCAAAATCTCTTCTGGCCGCTTTAGGCTCTCCGGTCAGCTTTATTTTGAGGCCATCAATCTGGCTTTCCATAATCCTGGCTATTGGCATTGCCCCCGGCAGCCAGTGACTCACGGACTTCACTGGTTGATCGATGGCCTTGGCTCTGCATCCACCAGGCAAAGGCGCCAGCCACGACAAACATCATAAGGCTGTAGATAGCTGCGGGAATTGCCATCGTGGCGTTATTTAAGAACGTCGGAGCACTGGCGATCGCAATTGCCAACGTGCCGTTTTGAATGCCGACCTCAATTGTGATCGCCGTGGCGCTTGGCTGATCTAGCCGAGCGATAGCCGCTACACCATATCCTGCGGCCATCGATAGGATCAGCAGCGGCAGCGTCACCCAGCCGACCTGCAAGAAGAAGCTGAGAACGTTAGCCTGCTCTTTCACCAGCAGCCCTACGATTACTAGCCCCAAGAAGAATAACGATAGCCATTTGACCTGTCTCTCAATGGCGATCGCAAACCTGGGGGCGTAGCGGTGCAGCAGCATACCAATGCTGACGGGAATTAGGGTGATGACGGCGATTTGTAAAACCGTTTGCCCAAAAGGCAACTGCAGAGCAGTGCCTACGCCTAAGAAATACCGTGACGCCGCATTCACCAGCAGCGGAATTGTAAAGATAGTGAGCACGCTGCTGATTGCCGTCAAGGTGATTGACAGCGCCACACGTCCCCGGGCCAGATAGGTCATAAGGTTGGAAGTCGGGCCACCGGGACAGACCGTCAAAATTATCACGCCGACCGCTAATTCCGGCTGCAACGGCAGCAGAGCAGTCAGACCGAAGCCAATCAAAGGCAATAAAGCGAGCTGTGCAGCAAGCCCCAACAAAACTCCCTTAGGTTCGGTCACGATTCTGCGAAAATCTTTGACCGTCAGCCCTAACCCCATGCCAAGCATGATGATGAACAATGCCAACGGCAGAAAAACGGTGGTTAAAAAACTAGATTCCATCAGCCAGAATTGAATTCTCGTAAACTTTTTGCTAAAGCGTGCCACCAACTAATGCTGAAAACCTGGTGGAATAGACGTGAACACGCCCGTCCTAGCTTCATAAGCGAGGGGCTGAAACCTTCACTGTCGAAGCATTAGGTAGATCAATGATGACGGTTTTTAGTTTACAGCATCGCTCAATTTCCTTTTGCCGCCTGTGCGCGATCACTGAACAGATCTGCGAAGGCGACTAAAAGACTGCGTGCCAGAGGGGGCTGAGCCCATCTTTCAGAGTTGACGGGCAGGCTTGGCTAAACCTGCACTTTCTCTGAGTAACTGATAAGAAAATCAAAAGTACAAAATGATAAATCGCTAGTGACAAGCCTCGAAATATCGGATATGTTTGTCTTGTGTGAGGAGCGAACCAGAAAGGGCACCGAGACGAAACACGGCCAGTCGTCGGTGCCCTTTTTGATGTTTAAAATTTTTTCATTCCTTAGAAATAGCTTTATGCAGTGAAGCTGTTGCTCATTGAATCAGCAGCAGCTTCACTGCTGTTGGCGTTATTTGAGAATAAACTGCTCGATCGCAGTTACCACGCCATCATCTTCAACGCTGGGAGCGACCCAATCGGCGATTGACTTCACGCCTTCTGGAGCATCGCCCATCGCCACACCAACTCCGGCATACTGCAGCATCTCATAATCGTTGAAGTTGTCGCCCACCGTCATCACCTGGTCAGATGTTAGACCCAGCAGTTCCTCCGCCAAATACTGCACT
>JBCCNE010000489.1:0-3966 GCA_039026015.1 Cyanobacteria bacterium P01_C01_bin.70
GAAAAAGTAGCCGAACAGCTGGCGATCGCCATTCAACAATCGGAGCTACATCACCGTCTGCAGGCGGCGAATAAAGAACTGGCCCGGTTATCGACCACAGACGCGCTAACGCAGATTGCCAATCGCCGCTCCTTTGACAGCACCCTAACGCAAGAATGGCAGCGCGCCCAACGAGAGCAGCAGGAGCTGACATTGATTTTCTGCGATATTGACCGGTTTAAGCACTACAACGATACTTTCGGCCATCCAGCGGGAGACGCCTGTATTGCAACGGTTGCTCAAGCCTTACAACAGTGTGTTAATCGACCTAATGACTGTTTGGCCCGCTACGGCGGTGAAGAATTTGCCATCATTTTGCCCCATACTGACCTGAGAGGAGCCGTGGTAATTATCGAACAGATGCGCGCTGCAATTGCCGAAAGAAATATCGCCTACCCGACATCTCAGGGCCACAGTCGCTTAACTCTTAGCTTCGGGATTTCAACCATCGTGCCCCAACCGCATCTCACCTCTCAAAACTTAGTTTATTGGGCAGATCAAGCCCTCTATCAAGCCAAGCAGTCAGGCCGCAATGGCTACGCCATTGTCACGGGTGATTGAGTCGGGAAGTCTGAGAGGAGGGATTTGGGGATTTCCGCTGTCTGGAGGGCTTAGGGGTAGATTTTGGCTGGTCCTTCGTTTTTTGCTCTGCTGCGCACGGGCAAGGCCCTACATTCTTGGCATTCCAAACTCTGCAGGGCTAAGCCCTTCCCGCAGGAAACTCTGAACTCCAAATTTCGCTATTCTCATATTTTCACGCCTATTTGCGCAGTTAAAAACTCTACCAGCAGCTGCACTTTGGCCGACAGGTGGCGATTGACTGGATACAGCACACACAGGGAGATTTCAGCACCGTTGTAATTTGGCAAGATGTGCTGCAGCCGACCAGCGTCGAGATCTGCCTGCACGATGAAGCGGGGTAGCAAGGTAATACCTAAGCCATATACGGCGGCGGTTTGTAAGACTTCCCCATTGTTGGCGCAGACTGGGCCGCGAACGCTGATCACATGCTCACCATCGGGTCCAAACAGCGTCCAAGATTTATCAGTTGCCAGGTGTCCATAGGCCAGGCAAGCATGGTCGGCGAGGTCCGATGGTGATTGGGGCGTGCCGCGATCGCTCAGATAGCTAGGAGCCGCACACAGAATAATCGGTGCGGGCGCTAATTCATGAACGACCAAGTTGGTGAGATTAGCCAGTCGGGCAATGCGCAGGGTCACGTCAAAGCCTTCTTCAATCGGATCGACGAAGCGATCGCTGAGACTTAGCTCTATTTGCAAATCGGGATAGCGCTGCACAAACTGAGCAATCAAGGGTGCCAAATAGCGGGTGCCAAACGTCATCGGAGCGTTGAGGCGCAACCGCCCCTGAGGTTGGGTTTGCAAGTCAGAGACCGCTAGTTCGGCTTCAGCAACATCGGCCAAAATAACCAAGCATCGATCATAAAAGGCCAATCCTGTGGCGGTGGGGGTAACTTTACGGGTCGTTCGCTGAAGCAACTGCACCTGCAAAGACGCTTCCAGATTCATCACGAGCTTATTCACCGCCGATCGCGATAGGCCCATTTTCCGAGCGGCCGCGGCGAAACCTCCCGCATCAACCACCTGGACAAAGGCTCGCATACTTTCAAACTTATCCATAAGACTGTCAACCAAAAAGAGACAAACTGCGAACCAAATATCATATTGTCTTTTTATAGAAGTCGCTCCATAATAAAGCTATCGATAAATTTAATCTTGACGCCAGGTAAGGAGGTATCTCATGATTACGATTCGACCGAGTAGCGATCGCGGCAGAGCTGACTTTGGCTGGCTCGATAGTCGCCACACCTTTTCCTTTGGCAACTACTATGATCCTGCCCACATGGGCTTTGGGACTTTGCGGGTCATCAATGAAGACAAGGTAGCTCCAGGGCAGGGCTTCTCGACTCATGGCCACCGCGATATGGAGATTATTTCCTATGTACTCGACGGTGGTTTAGCCCACAAAGATAGCCTTGGCAACGGTTCTGTTATTCGCCCCGGAGATGTGCAGCGGATGTCGGCAGGTAAAGGCATCATGCATAGCGAATACAATGCCTCGGACACCGAGCCGGTTCACTTCTTGCAAATCTGGGTGCTGCCGGAGACCAAGGGCATTGCTCCCGGCTATGAGCAAACTTACTTTGCACCAGAAGCGAAGCTCAATCAGCTGCGGCTCGTGGGTTCCCCGGATGGCCGTGAGGGTTCAGTCACCATTCATCAAGACCTTAATCTGTATGTCACGGTACTGCAGCCCGAGGCGACGGTGACCCACTCCTTAGACGCTGGGCGCTATGTCTGGGTCCATGTGGCGAAGGGAGCCGTTAAGCTCAATGGCCACGACCTGACCGCGGGTGACAGCGCAGCGATTGCTGAAGAAACTGCCGTCACTCTCACAGACGGCAGTGAGAATGCCGAAGTCCTGCTGTTTGATATGGCAGCTTAAGCAAGCTATTGGGTTAGCCAGCGTTAAGTTTTAGCTTTGGCTAACCCATCAGTTTGCAGGCTAGCCTCGGGCTTTCATAAAGCCACGCGGCATAAGGCTTCACTTTGTTATGGCCATAAACATCAAGCGTGTAAACATTGCTAGCCCAGCCGCCTCGCACCCAAACCCCCAAAATTGAAAATCAAAACTTGGCAGCAATCCCGTTTTATCGATTCTTGGGCAGGCGACGCTTTTTAGAGGCTGAAGGCGATCGCGAGTGGCCTTTAGTTTGAGCAATGATGGCGTTGGCAGCTGCCACCACTGCCGGATTAGCATCCTTGAGCGATCGCTTCAAAATCGGCAGGCGCTTAGCCGATTTCATTTGGGCCAAAGCTTGCACTGCTGACAGGCGGACAGCTGGGTCAGCATCTCGGGACAATCGTCCTAAAATCGGCAGCCAGCGGGCTTGCGCCGGAGCCCCGGCGGTCGGCAAAATTTGAGCGATCGCCTCCGCGACTTCGCCACGAGTCCGGGCTTGAGGAGAATAGCTGGCCGCCAATACGGCGCTCGGATCGCTCACGCGAACGCTTGTCTGCAATCCTTTTGAAGGACGCTGAGGCTTGATGATATCAGCCGTTAAAGGGCGCTCAGCGACTGGCTGCTTTGGCCTAGGGGCAGGGGCAGGAGCAATCACTGCGGCGGCCCCTGCTGTCATTGGTTCAGGTGAAGATTGAGCCGCAGAAGCGGGTGCGGCTGGAGGCGTCATTGGCTCGCTAGCCGCGGTAGCGGATGCTGTGGTGCTGATGGCAGCGGCCTCTGCTTGGGCGGCTGTAACTTGAGCCTCATAGTCTTGCCGCAATTGCTCGGTAGCTTCGCGCAAACGCCGGTCGTGCTCTGACTCAGCCAAGGCAAGCTGCCGCTGCAAATCCTGCACTGCGGCTGACTGGGCAGCCGCGTTTTTAGACGTGAGGAAATAGGCGATCGCCGCCCCTAGGGCGACTCCAATTATCAGTCCAATCACAAAGCCCATTGCCGCAGTCCTTTCAACACGTCTAACACGTTAAGTCTGACGCTTAGTTTACCGCGAAGGGCGGCGCAGGGCGGCACGGGGCGACCAGTCTTCATCTGCAGCGGCTTGTAGGCAGAGCGGGCTGTTGGCGATAAGATAGGGCGCCAGAGTAATTTGTTGGCCCGAACTTCGACTCCGCTTAGTCCTCAACTTTCCAAAACTAATAGTCTGACACCACTAAATCGCGCTGATTGAGCGGAGCCGAAACCAGCAGCGTTAGGAGCACTTAAGTATTATCTACCTACCTGATTTAAGGAACTGCGACAGCGGCTGATCGCTCAGAAGGTTGCCAAAAGTTGATCTCAGGCCCAACCGGAACGATACGTGTCGGATTCACGGTTGCGTGGCTTTGATAATAGTGCCGCTTAATGTGGTTAAAATGCACCGTTTCGGCAATTCCTGGCATTTGATAA
>JBCCNE010000490.1:0-3965 GCA_039026015.1 Cyanobacteria bacterium P01_C01_bin.70
ATCAACGGCATCGAAGCCGAACTGCGGGCGACTCCCGTCGATGGTTTCGATCTAACGGCGGGCTTTGGCTTCCTCGACGCTACTTACACAGATTATGAAGATCCGAATCTGGGCGACTTTGACGGCAACACGCTGCCCTATTCGCCGGAATACACGTTCAACGTGGCGGCCCAGTATCGATCGCCCAACGGCATCTTTGGGCGCTTTGAACTGCTCGGATTTGGCACCACTTTCTTTAACGACGACAACTCGCTGAAGCAAGAGCCGTATGTCCTAGTCAACGGTCGCCTGGGCTATGAATTTGACGCTAATCAGGGAGTGTATTTATTTGCCAACAATATTTTCGACTATCGGCCTTTGACCACCAATGCTGTCTTCTTTGGCGGCACGTTGGAAACGGCTACCTATGGAGCCCCGGCCACCTACGGCATTCAATATCGAGCAAGATTTTAGGTAGGGAGAAAGCGGCTTTAACCGAGAAAACTGTTATCAAAACTGAGCTTGTTTAAATACGGAGGAATAGAAAAGCCATGACGAACACGATGTCGAAACGACCATTTCGTAAATCAATGCTGGCGGCTGGCCTGATGCTGTCAGGACTAGGGGGCTTGGCGGTGTATCAGGCACCCGCGATCGCGGTTGACAGCGAGACGATCACCATCCAGTTTGAAGGCATGGTGGGAGACGAGCCCTTTGCCTGTGGGCAAGCCTACGAAATCGGCACGCCCGCGACCCCAATGACGGCTTTAGACTTTCGGTTTTACGTATCCGAGGTGGCCCTCATTGATGTGGACGGCAATGAAGTGCCGATGATTTTAGAGCAGGATGGCCTGTGGCAGCATCAAAACGTAGCGCTCATTGACTTTGAAGATAAGTCTGGCGCCTGCGCTAACGGCACCGTGGAAACCCGCGCTCAGGTGGTGGGGTCAGTGCCGACGGGCGACTATACCGGGGTCAAATTCACCCTCGGCGTGCCCTTTGCCCTTAATCACATCGACTCCACCCTAGCGCCATCGCCGCTGAACCTCACCGCCCTCTGGTGGAACTGGAACTTTGGCTACAAGTTTGCCCGCATCGACCTCACCCCTGCCGCTGCAACTGCCCAGGTCACCCCTGACGAGAGCGCCGCTGCCGAAAAGCAGCACGGTGAAGAGTTCAACGGTTTTGCCCTGCATCTGGGTAGCGTGGGTTGCCAGATGGACGCCACCCAAGCGCCAGTAGTCTGCAGCATCCCCAATCGTCCTGAGGTAGTGCTAACCGACTTTGATCCGGCCCAGGATGTAATTGTCGCCGACTTGGCGGCCCTGATGTCGGAAACCAACCTGGCGGAAAATCAGGCCGATACGGCGATCGGCTGCATGTCGTCGCCGATGGATGGCGACTGCGCCGGCATCATGCAAAATCTGGGACTCCCGTTCAACGACCAGCCGGTGGAAGAACAAACTTTCTTCCAAGTAAAATAAAGACGAAAGCTACCGCAAGGGGAGAAAATGCGATCGCGCCGTTGGACGACCTGGATACTGCTCGGTTTCTGCGTCTGCTGTTTGTCCATCAGTGCTGCCGCCGCCTTAGGGCATGACTCCCCGAGCGGGGCTGGCAGCTTCGAACCGACAGTGACCAGGGCAGAAGCCTTTGACTGGCAGCTACCCAATTGGGTCCCTCGCCCCGTGGTGCCTGCCGATAACCCCATGACCGCGGCCAAGGTAGAGCTGGGGCGGCATCTGTTTTACGAACCCCGCCTGTCGGTTACCGGGGAGTTTTCCTGTGCCACCTGTCATCTGCAACATCTGGCCTTCGCCGATGGTAAAGCGCTGCCGGCTGGGGCTACCGGACAGGTGCATCCCCGCAACTCTATGGGCCTCACCAACGTGGGCTATAACTCCGTGCAGACCTGGGCTAACCCCCTGATGCAGAATTTGGAGCAGCAGCTGCTGGTGCCTCTATTTGGTGAAGAGCCCGTAGAGCTAGGCATGGCCGGGCGGGAAAATGAACTGTTGCAGACGCTGCAGAGTGACCCGGACTATCAGCAGCGGTTTCAGGCGGCATTTGATGACGAAAATCCGGTGACGATTCGGAATATTAGTTTGGCGATCGCGGCATTCGAGCGCACGTTCAACTCTTTCAATTCTCCCTACGATCGCTATCGCTATGGCGGCGATGTGACCGCCATCTCTGACGCCGCCAAGCGGGGAGAGGTCTTGTTTAACAGCGAACGGCTGGAATGTTTCCACTGTCACGGCGGCATCAACTTCAGCGACTCGGCCCGACACGAGCGCTCGGGCTTTATCGAAATGGCTTTTCATAACACCGGGCTCTACAACATTGACGGCAACGGGGCCTATCCGCCCGACAATATTGGCGTCAAGGAGATTACCCACGCAGCGGCGGATATGGGCAAATTTAGAGCGCCCACTCTGCGCAATATCGAGGTGACGGCACCCTACATGCACGACGGCAGCGTGGCGACCCTCGAAGAGGCGATCGCCCACTACGCGGCGGGCGGGCGCACGATCGAAACCGGCCCCGATGCTGGCGTCGGCAGTCAAAATCCGTTGAAAAGTCACTTTATCAGGGGCTTCACCCTAACGGATGCCGAAAAGCAGGATCTACTGGCGTTTCTCCGCAGCTTGACAGATGAAACGTTTTTGACTAACCCGCAGCTTAGCTCACCGTTTGAATAACTCAGAGACGATTACGCAAGAGTCGAAACAGCCCCTTTTCAAGGAGAGGTAGTTCCCAGGAACCGGATGCCTCAGATTCCATAATGCGCCCTTGCCGCCTGCACCGGTGCGATCGTACCACCCATCATAGCGCTGAAAATAAACCCCCGAAGCCCTGGTAGTGAAGGGTTTTGGCGATTTTAAATTGCTTGACAATCTTTCCTTGATCAAACTATACACTAAGGGGAGTGTTGAGGCAAAGGGAACGTGATGAGCCATGTCGGGGTTAAAGATAAGAGCTTGCGGTTAGCCCAAAACGACGCCATGGGCCGTAGCTTTGGCGGCAATGCCAGGCTGGCTTGGCGGCTGTGTTTTAGCCTTGCCGCCGTGATTGAGACCGCCACTGTTCCTGCCGCCGCGGCTGAGGATTTGGCACCCACGGCCCGGCCCATCATGGCGCTGCCGACTCATCCGGCAGCGCCAACCCTGACTCAAGCCGCCGACCTGGCTGAAATCACCAATATTCGGCTTCAGCCTACCGAGGCGGGGCTAGACATTGTTTTAGAGACCGCTGCCGGAGCACTGCCGCTGCCCGCTCCCACCATCGACGGCAATAGCTTGGTGACTGATATTCCGAATGCCCGGCTGGCTCTACCCAATGGGCAAGATTTTCAGGCCAATGAACCCGCTGCTGGAATCGCCAGCATTCGCGTCACCCAGCTCGATGACAATCGGGTGCGCATGCGCGTCGTTGGCACTGAAACGGCTCCCGTTGGGGATATCAGGTCGCAGGATAATAGCGTTGTGCTGAGTGTTTTTACGACTCCGGCTGAGGCCGCTGTCGAAGACGCCATCCAAATCATCGTTACTGCCGAAAAGACGCCCGAAGCGCTGCAGGATGTGCCCATCAGTTTGACCGTGCTGACCGAGGAGGAGCTAGTCGACAGTCAAATCAATTCGATCGCTGAAATCGCTGCCAACACGCCTAACTTCTACTTCACACCGGGCGATCGCGTCTTCAATCTTTACAGCGTGCGCGGCGTGGGCAACAGCAGCAATATTCTGATTCGCGATGCCGTCAGCTTTTACATCGACGATGTGCCTTACGACAACGTTCACCAGTTTTTCCCCAGCGAGCTGTTTGACCTGCAACAGGTAGAAATCCTGCGCGGCCCTCAGAGCACGCTCTATGGTCGCAACAGCCAAGCCGGCGTGGTCAACATCACTAGCCGTCCGCCCAGTGCAGAACCCGAGGCGCGGGTCAGTGCCCTGGTGGGTAGTTTTGGCGAACGCCAGGCTCAGTTC
>JBCCNE010000491.1:0-3965 GCA_039026015.1 Cyanobacteria bacterium P01_C01_bin.70
GCCTGAGACTCAGAAACGTTGGCCCCACAGCGAGGGCAACCGAAGGCATGGGCGTGAACTGCGGCCTCAACCCACTGCGGCGGTACCGGAGAAAAAGGATTCATAAAAAGCCGTCGAGGAACCATGTCTCCCATTATGGGTTGGGGATGGCGATCGCGCACGGTCTGGGGGATGGAGTGGACGAGGTAAAGAGGAGATACATGGCTGGGTAGCAGGGTGACTGAGTGGCAGGGTTGGAGTGATGGAGTGTATAGCCTGACGGCATTCAAGAAAGGCGGAGCCTGCCCGGAGGGCTTTGGGGTGATGGGTGGGGGAGGTAGGTGAGTGGGTGAGTAATCGGGTAAGTAGCAGATAACCAGGAACCCAGTACCAGGAACGAAGAACCAAGTATCAACTCCGAACTCCGTAGGGCTCGGCCCTTCCCGCAGGGTACTCTGAACTCCTAACTCGGCACTTCGCCTTCTGCAGGGCTGATTAGTTCCCGTCCTCTAGACGTTTGCGCCATTCGGCATCGAGTTTTTCGCGCTGCTCGTATTCCTGCTCGGTGAGGTCTTTGGCGGTGGTGTAAGCCAAGTCATTTTCAGACACCACCGTTTCAGCAGCAAATCGCTGGGCAAAGGCGATTTTTTCGTCGAGGGCGGGGCCAGCCGCATTGAGCGCTAGGGCGTGCTCTTGGCGCTGTTCGTTGCGCTGCTCAATCTGACTATTGCGGCGCTTAGTCCAAAAGTAGCGCGCCGTGGGAATGGCTAGAAATCCAGCTCCGTAACCCAACAGCAGCCAGTAAATGCCATTGACAAAAGCCACTAGACCGCCCAGTTCGGCGACCAGAGCCTGATCTTGCAGCAGACTGCCAAGGAAGACGACGGCGATAAAATTAAACAGGCCTAGAGCGATCGCGCCGCCAATCTGTCCTGACTTCGCCTCACTGAATTTCTGCGGCGTTTCTTTGAGATAAGCCGGTACAGGCACGTGTCCCCGCTTCTGCGCAGTGACCTGCAGTTCAGGGAAGTGATAGATGATTTCGCCGTTGGGACTGACTTCCGGCACGCCATTGAAGCGGGTTAACACCGGCAAAATGTAGTCTTCGTCTTCGGCAGCCCAACCGGTGCCAATGTCGTCAAGGTAGGGAACCACCTGTTCAGCGGCGATCGCCCCACCATTGTTTTGGATGACGGCACCAATTTCCTGCCAGCGTTGTTCTTCCAAGTCAGCATTGGGATCGCCGTCGCCGAAGAGAAACGAAAAGATCGCTTCTAAAAAGTTCATGCCATCGTCTGATGACCGCTGCCGCGCGGTTCGTTGGCCGGTTCGTTGGCCAGCGCGCTGATAAGACCGTCGTCCCCGGTAGGCATCATAGCGAAACAGCCAGTACAAATCGCCAATCCAAAAGCGCGGGATGAACACCAGGCCGCCAGTGTTAAAGCCACCGCCACCACCGCGATCATTGTCGCGCTGAGAGGCCGAGGAAGCCGCAATGATGATAATCGCGATCGCGGCTACCACCACCACAATCGACAGCACCAGCAAAATGCCGAAAGAAATGCGAATCAGGTAGAACAATACGTTCCAGAGGCGCGACCAAGTCTCCTGCAGCCGCAGCCGCCAATACTTATTGCGCAGAATGGCACGAAAACCTTTAGGAAACTCATAGGCAATTTCCCCAGCCTCGGAAACCTGGAAGTGGGCCTGAGTGTCGGCGGCCAGCGCATTGATGCCCTGCTGGGCGATCGCCAACTCCAGACCCGACTGGGCCGCAACGTCTCCCACTGTGACCCGATAGTCGAGAGATTCGACAGCTTTCATTACGGCGGCATTGTGGCCCATCAATCATCCCTCTTTCAAACAGTTTGAGAGCGGCCAACTGCACGCCTGAGGCTAACTAGGGATGCCTCTAGTCAAAGCGCAAGACACTTCCCGTGTAGTGATCGCTGGCGACTCACATCTCTACCAGTATAGAAATTGGGAGGCGCATCATGGCGATCGACAAATTCCAGCGGCGAGCGGATTCCCGAACCTTAAAATAGCGCTTCTAGTTTTGATTCCAAAGCCTCCCTTCAAGAGGTCGATTGATGTCGCCCATGGACTGCCCCGGCGACGGCGTACTGGTGACTTCATCTAAATATCCCACCTCAAACACTAAGGTAAACGGCTGCCCCATCTCGCGCTCAACAAACTCTTCTAACAGTTCTACCTGCCTGGGCGTCACCGGATTATCGGCATAAACCGTTAAAGTTACCACCGGCGGCCGGGAAGGCCAATCGGTTTCCAGCGCAATTAACC
The DNA here is from genome assembly GCA_039026015.1 of Cyanobacteria bacterium P01_C01_bin.70. GTDB lineage: Bacteria > Cyanobacteriota > Cyanobacteriia > Phormidesmidales > Phormidesmidaceae > Halomicronema. The sequence continues at coordinate 2,281 of JBCCNE010000491.1, forward strand.
GCACGCGCTGAAAGGTCAGGGTGCGATTTAATAGGGCAGCTTTGAGGTTGGCTTCAAGGCGGTCTTGCAAAATTAATCGATAGGAGGTGACGCCCAAGGGAATCAGCAGGAGACTGGTGAGCGCAATAGTCAAACCGATGGGCCGACGGGCTCGATTCACCGGAGAATAGCCCGCCCAGAGAAACACCACCATGCAGGCCAAGGTGATGCCCAGCAGGTTGGTGAGGTAAAGCACCATGGCTCCCCAAGCCATCTGAAACTGGAATTCTGCCAACCACAAGCCGACGACACATAGGGGCGGCATTAAAGCCACGGCGATCGCCGTCCCGGCCAGAGAACTAGAGAGCTTCGTTTCGATTTTGGCGAAGCCGGCGAGGGCCCCAGCGGTAATGGCGATGCCCAAATCGAGCAGCGTCGGTTGAGTCCGGCCCCACACCTCACTACCATAGTCGGACAAATTGACAAATCGACCGAGCAGCATCGAAACTGTGATCGCCCCAATGGTGCCAATGGCGATCGCCTTCAGCCCAGTGCGAATCAGCTTTTTGTCGGCTTCTAAAATGCCGAAAGATAAGCCACGAATCGGCAGCATCAGCGGCGCAATCAGCATCGCCCCAATAATCACCGCAGTACTGTTCGACAGCAGGCCCAAGGTGGCAATAATGCAGGAGCCCAGCGTCAAGACTTTATAGCTGCTGTTGGGTTCAGCGTCGTCGAGCAGACTATCGGCCATATGCTTGAGCTGTTGAGGTGAAACTCGTCGCCCGCTGGAAAGATATCGCCTGCCAAACTTTTGCAGCCGTTCGATCACTGCCGTCAAAGTCATGCCGCCGCCTCAAAACTCGCTGGACTCCAGTTTATTCTGCTTAGCCAGTCTCGTAGCCAGACGGTTGTCTCGTTCTTGCCGTTACGGCCTGCGCCTTACATCATCAGCAGAGTTTCTCGACGCGAGCTGATTGGCGCTATTGTAAAGAAAATATTAAATCTGCCATTCAAAACGGCTACATTTTAGTTGCTAGAGCTTTGTCACGAGTCACGAGGTTAAGGCAGTTGATTGCTGGGTCGCCAGATTTCGCGATCGCCATGCCCCAGTTCGTTCCGGTGTTCATACACAAGTGAGGTCTTAGGGTGACGTTTATCCCCCGCCCCGCCGTAATTGTCGGCGGTTCTCGGCGCTCGGCCCTTGGTGGATGGTCTCTGTTAGCGGCCTGCGTCATCGGCGTATCGGGTTGCTCCGTTGGGTCTTCTGAAGGAGGGCCCTCCCAAGCGGCCGTCGCAGATGAGCCGGTAACGGTCGATACGGCGATCTCTGAAGCGGGCACCTTCGAAGCCGCGCTGACCTTTACCGGCACGACGCAACCGATTCAGGAAGTGGCGCTGCGATCGCGGGTAGACGGTCAGGTCACTTTGTTAACGGTGGATGTCGGTGATGCCGTCGCGGCTGACGAGACGGTAGCGCGCCTCGATGCCGACCTGCTAACCGTAGAGGTCAACCAGGCCCAAGCCGAATTGCGCGCGCGCCAATCCGAAGTGGCCCAAGCGAAAGCGTCAGTCAGTGATGCCCAAACGGCTTTGGAATCCGCCCGCGTGCAGCTACAGCAGGCCCAATCCGAGGCTAATCGCCTGACTCAACTGGCCGCCGATGGCGCAATATCGCTTCAGGAGGCCGAACAAGCACAACTAAC
>JBCCNE010000492.1:0-3959 GCA_039026015.1 Cyanobacteria bacterium P01_C01_bin.70
ACTGAGAATCCCCTGATTCAGCAGATATTTCCCCTGGTTAAAAAGCTGGTCTTAAAGCGGGGCGTAATGGTGAGGCCATTGGCGATCGCTCCTGACCCTGACTATTCCAAGCCAGGATATACCCGCGTTATCTATTACCAGCGCCCGGCCCAACAGTTTGCCGAATATATTAAGCAAGAGTATCTACTGCCAGATGCGCAAACGCCATCATTGGTCGTGGCGTTACTCAATCGGCTGTTGGGCAAGGCCGCAGACCTGTCCCAATTCATGGCCTATCAGCAAGATACGCAGGCTCTGCGAGAAATGTTGGTCTGTACGCATACCCAAGTAGATCTTGCCTGCGGTCGCTTTGGCGTGCCCCTCTATCGTCATCTCCGTAAAACCTATGGCCAGCCTGGTCAACCGTTACGAGTCTGGCAAAGCATTCACTTTGGCGGTCATCAATTTGCGCCGACTTTAGTTGATTTGCCGACTGGACAACTCTGGGGACATCTGGAAATAGGGGTTTTGCCCCAGCTCATTGAGCGTAACGGGGACCCCCAGCAAATGAAGTTTTTCTATCGGGGTTGGACAGGGGTGAATAAATTCGAGCAAATTGCCGAGCGCGAAGCTTGGATGCAAGAAGGCTGGGACTGGTTTACCTATCCCCGGACTGCCCGCACCCGATGCAAAGGGCTGTCGGGGCGCAAGCGCTGGCTCTATCCCATTCTGCGTCGGGTACCGATTAAGCAACTGCAGATCTGGCTAGAACGGTGGACCAGCGATGCGAGTTGGGTGGACATTGACCTGACTTACCAAGCTTCTCAAGGTTGTGGGCACTATCAGGCTCGCGTTGAAGAAAGCGGTGAAGTGATGACGGCCCATCGCTCGGCTGCTAAAGCCACTGACAAAATCGCGCTGGCCCCGACCAAACAATATCGAGTCAGTCACTGCAGGCCGATCACCGCGGCTTCATCAAACGCTGGATTTGAGAGAAGTGTGAGCGTCTCGCTCACGTCTAGATGATGCTGGCATCTTAACTCTCATCTCTCATGCAGCAACGCCAACATTTTGTGGTCGCCTGTCCAGACCCAAGGGGTTAATAGCTGTGTCTCAAAGCAGAAAGGGGCGTGCGCTAGGCCTGCGGATGCTCTCTCTGAAGCTCTTGTTTCCGCAGCAATTTAGCGACAATAGCCACAGGTCTAGAACATCCCCGATAATGAGGACATTAGTCGATGCAAGGAACCGTGCCCCTCGGGCATCACCTGCAGTAGGTCGGTGTTCTGACAGGCACTGGGCCTCTGGACAAGTGTAGCCTTGACTTTTTGCCCTTTGCTGCATTGCAGGTGGTTGAACTCAGGAGTTTTCGCTGGCTCGTTCCTCGGCTTCGATTCGCTCTCGGGTTTCTCCCCAGTAGGCGCTGACGGTGATGATTTCGTTGCCGCCTTCAATCTGGGTTTTCCAGCGATAGATGGTTTGTTTCGGATTGACGCCGACTTCGATGAGCTTTGCGCCCATGTAGTACGTCATTGAGTCACGAGTGCGCTGCTTAAAAAATTCGGACTGGTTCTTGGGAACCGTGCGCGATAGATGAGCTTGAGTATGTTTGGGCTTAGCCATAGCAAATCAGTCAACTGCGATCGATGTTTTTGATGTTGATCAGATATCGTGGGCTTTTCGAAGCGATGGCCTGCTGCTAAGGCACCCAAATGGTCATAAGCAGCGAGATTCGGTACGTTATTGCAAAATCAAAATCGCCAATCCATCATCGGAAATTGGTATCCGTTCCCTAAACTGGCGTCGCTGTTGAAGGCGTTGCGGCTTCAAATTTGAGCTTCGATCGCTTATACGGATCGGGAATGTCTAACGGATAATCGCCAGTGAAGCAGGCTGAGCAAAAACTGTCAGGATCTTGGTGGGTCGTCTTAAGCATGCCTTCCCAGCTGAGGTAGGCGAGGGAGTCAACGCCAATTTTCTCGGCAATTTTAGCCACCGACATATTGGCAGCAATTAACTGGTCTTGGTTATCAGTGTCAATCCCAAAAAAGCAGGGGTGGGTTACTGGAGGAGAGGAGATGCGCATATGGACTTCCGTGGCGCCGGCTTCCCGCAGTGCCCTGACGATTTTGTAGCTCGTAGTGCCGCGCACAATGGAGTCGTCTACGATGAGGACCCGCTGGCCTTTGAGCACGTCTTTAAGGGGATTGAGCTTCATGCGAATGCCTACTTCTCGCATGGACTGTGTGGGCTGAATAAAGGTTCGACCCACATAGCGATTTTTGATCAAGCCCTCGGCATAAGGGATATGAGATTCTTGGGAAAAGCCAATTGCCGCCGGCACGCCTGAGTCCGGCACGGCCATAATCAAATCCACATCGGCGGGGGATTCTTTGGCCAACTCTTCTCCCAAACGCATGCGGTAGGTATAAAGAGTCTCGTCGTTAACGACGCTATCGGGCCGCGAGAAGTAAATCATCTCAAAGACGCACAGCTTGCGCTCAGCTTGCGTGTCCCATTGTACGGAGGAGATGCCGGACTCGGTAATCCACACTAGCTCCCCAGGTTGAATTTCGCGGATGTATTCTGCCCCAATAATATCGAGGCCGCAGGTTTCAGAGGATAAGACGTAGTTGGCGGGACCATCGGGCTGGCTGGGGAGATCGCCCAGCACCCCCAACACTAGCGGCCGAATGCCTTGGGGGTCACGCGCTCCAATAATGCCGGCAGGCGTGCCAATAACGAGGCTAAAAGCGCCTCGGCAGCGCTTAAAAGCAGTAATTGCGCCGTTAATCCAGCCTTTTCCGGCATCGACGGCTTCAGCCATGGCGCACACAATCATTTCGGTGTCGGCAGTGCCCGCAAAGTCGTGGCCGGTTTGATGTAGCTCGACCTTCAGGTCAGCAGCGTTCACTACGTTGCCGTTATGAGCCATGGCAATGTCGCCGAATTGGGTCGCTGCCATGGCCGGTTGAGCGTTAGCGAGATGGCTCGAACCCGTGGTGGAATAGCGAGTGTGTCCAATGGCAAACTGCCCTGGCAAAGATTTGAGCTTGGCGTCGTCAAACACCTGAGAGACCAGCCCCATGTGTTTATAAATATGCAGATTACCCTGATCAAAAGTGGCGATACCGGCTGATTCTTGCCCGCGGTGCTGTAAAGCAAATAGGCCAAAGTACGATAGCGTTGCCACATCCTCAGTAGGTGCGTACACCCCAAAAACACCACAGGCTTCTTCTGGCTTATCTGGGCGAGTGGCCTCAGCAGGGAACGACGGGAGATCCGCTGGAAAGGGCGATCGCAAAGTCATGTTGAATGGTGGCTCCGAGTAAGACTAATGTAGGCAATCAAACACAGCAGTATAAGGCGACCCAAGCACGCGCTCAGAAACACCGCCTCTCCATAATAGGGTGTCTGATTCAGAAATCACGGCGGTTAATTTCCGAACCTTTTTCTCGATTTAACAACTTCTTAATCATGTAAATAGTATCACTTCATGATTCTCTTCAAATGCCAGGTTTCCGGCTGAAATGCTGTTTCTAGAGCACTTTGTCAATCAACTGCAGAAGCCGAGGAACCAGCATTATCGCGTCCGCACAGCAACATTAGCTAGTAGCTTTCTGAAGCTGGAGACTGGAGCCGCTGAGGCGTTTTAGCGATGGCATACGCGGCGTGCTCGGCATAGAGCCACTGGTGTAGTGCTGATAGGGTTGAGAGTTGCGATCGCAAGTTCTGCACCTGGGCTAAACTCTTCTGTTCTCGCTCGATTCTTGCCTGCAGTGCGACGGCTGTCAGTCCCACATTGGGAACGGCCTTAAAGGTCAGGTGAAATTTCCTAGCGTGAGGAAATAACCCAAAAACCCATGCAAAAATTGCCTGTGTTCGCTGGAAGTGAAAGTCTGATGTCACCACATGTAATCTTTGCAGCTGCAGCGGTTCCACATGCTGCACTCGGGCAAAATAAGCGTTGCCAATCGTATCGA
>JBCCNE010000493.1:0-3945 GCA_039026015.1 Cyanobacteria bacterium P01_C01_bin.70
CATGACCATTTCTGTGCCCACGGGGATTAAGGTGTTTGCTTGGGTCGCCACCGTGTGGCGCGGCCGGCTACGACTGACGACAGGAATGCTGTTTGCCCTGGGGGGGCTGTCGATGTTTCTGTTTGCGGGCATTACCGGCATTATGCTGTCCTCGGTGCCCTTCGATATTCACGTTAACAACACCTACTTTGTGGTTGGCCACTTTCACTATGTGATTTATGGGGCGGTGGTGATGGGTTTTTATGCCGCTATCTACCACTGGTTTCCCAAAATGACGGGGCGTATGTACTATGAAGGGCTGGGCAAGCTGCATTTTGTCCTGACCTTTATTGGGGCTAACCTCAACTTTCTTCCCATGCATCCGGTGGGGCTGCTGGGCATGCCGCGTCGGGTCGCTTCCTACGATCCAGAATTTGCTTTTTGGAATGTGCTGGCTAGCTTAGGAGCGTTTCTCTTGGGCGTTTCTACTCTGCCCTTCCTGCTAAATATATTGAGTTCCTGGGTGCGCGGGCCAGAAGCCGGCGATAATCCCTGGCAAGCGATTGGTCTAGAGTGGCTGGTATCTTCGCCTCCCCCTCACGAAAACTTTGACGAAATTCCCATTGTTGTCTCTGGTCCTTATGGCTACGGCAGCGATGAACCGTTAGTTGCAAACTATCCCACGAAGGAGTAACGCCTTGAGCACCGCCAATCTCGAACCGACGCTGGAACCTCAGTTAGCTCCTGATTCCGGACATCATGGGGCTGGACACCATGGGGCCGAACATGAAGAAGAAGACCATCGCATGTTTGGCTTTATCGTCTTCTTGATTTCTGAAAGCATTATTTTCTTAAGCTTTTTTGCCGGCTATATCGTTTACAAAACCAATGCCACTGACTGGTATCCGGCCGGATTTGAGGGGCTAGAAGTTCGGGAACCTTTCATTAATAGCGTGGTTTTGGTTTCCAGCAGCTTTGTCATTTATTTTGCTGAGCGATTTTTGCATAAGGAAAATCTCTGGGGCTTTCGCCTTTTTTGGCTGCTGACCATGGTGATGGGTAGCTATTTCCTGTGGGGGCAAGCAGTGGAATGGATGGGATTGCCGTTTGGGTTCACCGATGGGTTGTTCGGCGGCACCTTTTATCTACTCACGGGGTTTCACGGGCTGCACGTCCTCTCGGGGGTGCTGTTACAGGGGATTATGCTGGGACGTTCGTTTATTCCCGATAACTATGCCGGTGGAGAATACGGCGTCGCCGCCACCTCGATCTTTTGGCATTTTGTCGATGTCATTTGGATTATCTTGTTTATCTTGATTTACGTCTGGCGATAAAACGGTTTGAGACGTTGAGCTAAGGCTTTAAAGCAGTTTACGGAAAGGGTTGTCGGTGGAAGCAGAGGAGCCATGGAGTACGAAACAGGCATCATTCAGTGGGTTGAGCAGCAGGTTGCCTTAATCCAAGGTCACCGCTGCAGCAAGGTAGATTGGCCAAAACTGTCAGTAGCGATTAAAGATCTGGGTAAACGGGGACGCGATCGCGTCTTCTTTGCCACCTGTCTGCTCATTCAAGACGTGTTGAAGCGGCAATCTCAGCCGGAGCAGCGATCGCGACCTTGGGCAATCACGATTCCACAAGAGCGTGATCATCTGCAGCGTTATCTTCCCGCTCCTCTCAGCCTCAAGCGTTATTGGGCTGGTTTATCAAAGGTTTCCTGAACCACCGCCAACGAGATGAGCCTGTCTAATTGGAAATTTCCTGATAGCTGCGCGTATTCCTTCGAACCAATTCAGTCCGACTGATTGCCCCAGGCACCATCCCTAATCGCCATCGTTCATGTCGAGTCAGTTTACCCCAGAGAATTTCGATGATTATTGACGACCAGAATTATGACGTCATCATTGTAGGTACCGGAGCTGGGGGCGCGACGCTGGCGCAAAAGCTAGCTCCGACTGGCAAGCGGATTTTAGTTTTAGAGCGGGGCGATCGCATGGCGCTGGAAGAGCAAAATCGCGCTGATGTCGATGTGTTTAGAAAGGAGCGATACCACGCGCCGGAACAATGGTACGACCAGGCAGGCGAGCCTTTTTCCCCGCAGATGAATTATGCCGTGGGCGGCAATACCAAGATCTATTCGGCAACTTTAATGCGGATGCGCGATCGCGATTTTACTGCCGTTCCTCATCAAGAAGGCATTGCGCCCGAATGGCCCTTTAAATATGCGGATCTGGAGCCCTATTACACTGCTGCCGAACAGCTATATCAGGTTCACGGTGCTCTCAACGACGATCCGACTGAACCACCGCATAGCCGTGGCTATCCCTTTCCCGCTATTGACCACGAACCTCTGATGTTGCCCATTGTTGAAGAACTCAGCAACCAGGGACTGCACCCGACGGTTCTGCCGCTCAGCCTTACCCGGCAGGAAGATGATCCTACGGGCGACTCTGAGGTGTTTAGTATCGACCCCGCCGTGCAGCACCCAAATGTCACCCTCAAAACCTCAGCCCCGGTCGTTGCCCTACATACCAACTCCTCTGGTACAGAAATTAAAGGAGTGCAGGCAGAGATAGCTGGTCAGCCAATCATGTTTCAAGGGGATATTGTGGTCCTAGCATGTGGCGCCGTAAACTCTGCCGCTCTCTTGCTGAACTCTGCTAATGATCAGCATCCTCACGGTCTGGCTAACCGCTCCGATCTGGTCGGTCGCAACTTGATGAAGCACCGACTTACGGTGATTGTGGAGCGAGCTTTGGCCGATAACTCTGGTGAGTTTCCCCGCAGTATCAGCGTGAATGATTTTTACTGGGGAAACTCTGACTATGACTACCCGATGGGCCACATTGAAAATAGTGGCGGCTTGTTACGGGACATTATCTTTGCCGAGTCACCACCCCTGCTATCGGTGCTAGCGCAAATCATGCCGGGCTCAAGCTTAAAAGGCTTAGCTGTTCGCTCTATTGGCTGGTGGGCGCAAACTGGCATGTTACCTGACTTCAACAATCGCGTCCGGTGGCACAAGGGGAAACTACGCTGTGAATTTACCCCCAACAACTTTGAGGCTCACGATCGCCTCGTCTATCAGTGGCTTGAAGTGCTTAAAGAGATGGAAACTGAAGTCGATAGCTTGCAAAGCAACACAATCTTTCCTCGAGGCGAAATGCCGATTAGCATCGTCGGCTATCAACTCGGCACTTGTCGGATGGGCACTGATCCCACTAAGTCAGTTTTAGACATCAACTGCCGCACCCACGACATTGACAACCTGTACGTCGTGGACAGCAGCTTCTTTCCCTCCTGTCCGGCAGTGGGACCAGCCCTGACGGTAATTGCGAATGCACTGCGAGTTGGAGATCATTTGTACGATCGCTTAAAGGCATAAATATAGCTTCAGCCATCTAGGCTGGTGCAACAAGCAGCATCCCAGTACTTGGCGCATAGCCAGATGTCCCGCTATTTTGTCCTAAAGGAACTGGCGACGGCGATAAATTCAGAAACTCAGCAACGGTCCTGATTTCTGCAAATTGCAAAGATCAAGCCTGCAACTGTTAAGCTCGACGCACAACTATTCAGTTGACGACAAGTCTGGTAATTGAAAAATATCCGCATAAATGGATTGGGGACTCACCCGTCTTCGCGGATCAGGAGAATCATATACCACCATCAGCGCTGTTTCTTGTCCCATGCAAGGCACCAATGCCAACCCTTCCGCATTGTCGGCCCCAATGGTAAACGGCAAATCAAATAGTGCCGTCAGCCGACCAGATTCTTGACTCCATAGAGTGTCTTCACTGTGTTCCAACGCATCAGCCAGACGAAATAGCTGCATGGCACCAGATAGCGCCATTGTGGGGCCAGCCAGAATGAGTAAATCATTACCATACAGGCATAATTCTCTTATTCCCTGGCCGTTTAAATCTAAAAAGTGCTTGCGATAAAGTTCTCCGTCGCCCAAATCTTGCAGCG
>JBCCNE010000494.1:0-3932 GCA_039026015.1 Cyanobacteria bacterium P01_C01_bin.70
CCAGCCCCAATGGTCGCCATTACACCACTGGCTCCAGTTATTACCAGTTTTCAAGTTGATGGCAAAAATGCTCTGGAGGAACCGCGCCAGATCTTATCCCTCAACCCCGACCTCGGAGAAATTGAGATTTTACTGACGTGGGAAGTGGAAAACGCGGTCAAAGTTGAGTTGTCTCCTGCGCCAGGCGAAATTGAAGGGAACAGCATCGTTTACAAACTGAGTGCGACTCCGGGTGCAGAGACCATCGAACTCCGGGCCACGAATGCCGCCGGTGAGGTTGCTACGCGATCGATGGTTGTCGAAAAGATCGATGCCTCAATGCCTGAGTTGGCTATCCCGTTTGGTGCGCCGGGACAAATCCCGATTGTGCCGCTGCCGCCTCCGAACAGCAACAATGCCCCAGGCACCGCTCCCCCGCCGCTCGAAGAGCTAAATCCCGCGCAAACTCAACCGCGAGCCGATTAGGAAAATGCTGAACGCAGGCACAAGAAGGCTTTTAAGCATGGTTGAGAACGGCACCGAGTGACTGTAAATTCGCCTTTTGGCTAGCGGTCAGGCCAGTCGCATGGCTGATATTCATCCCATCGTAGGGTAACGGTAATTGAATCTTTCGCAGGCACTGTTGAGTACCCAAATCCCAAATTCTAACGGTTGCATCGGCACTGCCAGTCACGAAAAGATTGTTTTGACCAGCCAGCGCGATGGATGTCACCCAGCCTTGATGGGCAGTCAAAACACGCAGGCATTCGCCAGTATTAAGCTGCCAGACCCTGATCGTGTTGTCTTGAGCACCACTCATCAGCGTCTTGTCATCAGGATTGAAGGCCAACGAGAGGACCCAGCCTTGATGGCCTGAAAACACTCTAACGAGTTGCTGGGTGGCAACATCCCACAATCGAATCATGCCGTCATCGTGGCCGCTAACTACAAGGAAATCACTTTCTACCCAGGCTAGGGACAGAATTTTACTGCCCGATGCGGTGATGGTACCTCTGACTTGATACGTCAGCGTATCCCAGAGTCTGATAGTGCCGTCATCACTACAGCTTGCGAGCAGGTCGTGCTGACTCGTAAAATTAACCGACCAGACCCAATTATCATGAGCCTGAATCACCTGGAGCTGTTCGGTGGTTTGGAGATCCCAAAATCGCAGCGTGCCGTCTTGTCCGGCGCTGACCAGACTGTTTTCCTGAGGTTTGAAGGCAATCGCCCAAACCCCTCCCTTGCGATGTCCTTTCAGAATCGCCAGACAAGTACCACTGTCGAGATTCCAGATCCGGATCGTTTCATCGTCTCCACAGCTCACCAGGGTATTGCCATCGTGGCTAAAGGCCACTTGCCAAATCCAGTTATCGTGGCCTCTGAGGATGCGCACACAGGTCCCGGTTTCCAAACACCACAGCCGGATCAGCCCATCGAGTCCACCCGTGGCAATCAATGCCCGCTGGGGATGGATGTCAACTGCCCAAACCCAATTCGTATATCCTCTGAGGGCCTGCAAACAATGTCCTGAGGACGGGTTCCAGATTCTTAGAGATTGAGCATCGTGGTCACCGCTAGCGATCGCTTGACCATCGGGACTAACAGCCACAGTGCGAATACCGACGCGATGGCCCGTCAATGTGGCAAGGCATTGACCGGAAGTGATATCCCAACGCTTTAGCGTACCGTCAAAACTGCCGCTGACGATAGTCGTGCCATCAGGTTCAAACGCGATCGCCCGAACTTCCTTCGTGTGTCCGGCAAACACCCGCTCACATCGCTGGTTCTGCAGGTTCCAGAGCCGCACCGTGTAGTCTAAACTGCCGCTCGCCAGGAATCGGCCATCGGGACTAAAGGACAGTGCCCAAATGCTGTTGTCGTGACCATCGAGAACGGCTAGACAGTCTCCGGTTGCCACTTCCCAGAGCCGAATGGTGCGATCGTAGCTACCCGTCGCCAGGGTTTTGCCGTCAGGGCTAAAGGCAACTGCCCACACCCAATTATCGTGGTCTGAAAGGCTGTGCAAGCACATTCCCGTATTGACATCCCAGATTTTGACCTCGCAGTCATCTCCACCGCTGGCGATAAACCGATCATCCGAGCTGATGGCAACTGTCCAAATCCAGTGAGAATGGCCTTCTAAAATTTTGAGGCACTCACCCGATCGGAGATCCCAGAGCCTGATGGTTTTATCAAAGCTACCGCTGACTAACCACGGATGGGACTTCGCAAACGCCACCGATGCCACCCATAGATTGGAGACGTGGCCCATCAGCAACCCAACTTGCTGATAATCTCGACGTCTGAGCAGATGAATTCGCCCTTTTGAATCTCCCGCTGCCAGTAGTTTGCCCTCTGGACAAAAGGCTAAGGAATGAATCCCGCCGAAAGATTGATTAAATCTTGCTGTTGACAAATCAGCATAGGAGAAGTTGACACGTCTCAATTCGACATCTTGCAAATAAGCTTGCCGAATTGATAAGCCAGAAAAGTCATAGCCCGTCAAGTCAACCTCCAAGGCACAGAGCAACGTCAGCACATTTGCCGGCGCATACCCAGTACACAAATCAGCAGTTTGTCGAATCACCTGCAATAGTCCATTAAGCTGCGCAACGACAGTGACCTGACTGCCAAACTTGGCTAAGCATTGCTCGATCAGCGGTACAACGATGAGGCGGTGTTGAGTTTCACGAACGTAGGTTTTGGCCGACGCCTTTTGCAGGCTGATTCGTCCCAAAAGATCAATAGATTCTGAGTGAATTTCCCGATAAAGCTGCTGAATCAGCCGGACAGTTAAATATTCGATAATCACTGGCTGTAGCGTAAAGCCAGAAGAACTCGTATTAATCGGCAATCTGAGTTGTAGGGCTTCGAGGATGTCAGCCACCCTTTCCTGAATATCGAAAGCGACACAGTCTGCTTTCAGCTCCGACACTAACGTCGGTTCTCGGTTGATGGCTAACCAATACAGGATTTCTTGTTCAGGTTTACCAAGCCGCAAAAAATGCCATTCCAAGAGTTCGTTGATATCCTCAAAAAATAAATTATCTTGAGCTATAAAATCAGCAATATTGCCATTGAAAACACTCTGTATTCTTTTTTGAATGATGTTTAAGGCAAGGGGATTGCCATCATAAAAACGAATGATCTCCTCTGTTAGCACCTCTTGATCCGGTTGTGATTCATGTGTACAAAAGATCTTTTTTGCATCTTTGACATCTAATCCCTGAAGCTGAAAGAATTGAACTTTTTCATGAGTTGCGGCAACGGTTTGCAGATTTTTAGGGCTTTCTCGGCTCGTTATGAGTAAGCAGCTTTGATGAGAAACTTCGGCAATTTTTTGAAACAGTTGCCCATATCCGCCATGGCCTTCTCGATATCGACCCGCATGAGAAAGCAAGGGAGATGGCGCTGCTGCTGGCTGAGATGACTGGCGACCCAGCAAAATCGATTCAACGTTATCCAGTACTAGTAGACATCGCTGCTGCTTAAGGCATTTCAAGAGTAATAGAATCTTTGCATCCAATGTCTCGGGCAGCTCATTCAGTTGATAGTTTGATAAGAAATAGATGAGGTCGCAGAGGATGTCGTGAACGGAGGGGGCATTGAGGAGCGATCGCCAGATGACACAATCAAACTCGTCTTGGATGCCGCGAGCTAGTTGCAGTGACAGGTCAGTTTTACCGACCCCGCCCATGCCCAACTTCACCGCGAGTCCCGTTTTTCCGATGCCCCGCATCCCCGCGATCGCGACCAGTCGGCAGCGGTCTTGAAGAATCCAATGTCTCAAGGTAGCGAGTTCTGCTTGGCGACCATAGAAGGCATGACCTTCTGGAGCATCAGCCCAATCGCGGCGCGGGTGCGAGGCACTGCAAGGGGAAGTTGCACGGCCAATACAACGCTCCAACTCAGCCCGTACATTGCTTTTCTTGATGGGGGTGTCTAACACG
>JBCCNE010000495.1:0-3910 GCA_039026015.1 Cyanobacteria bacterium P01_C01_bin.70
GATGAACTTTACAATGGCGTTCCGTTAATTTTGGAGCTTTTATTTAATGTCACACTCCGTCAAGATTTACGACACTTGTATTGGCTGTACGCAGTGTGTGCGCGCTTGCCCCACGGATGTTTTGGAAATGGTGCCCTGGGATGGCTGTAAGGCTGGTCAGATTGCTTCTTCTCCTCGTAATGAAGACTGTGTCGGCTGCAAGCGCTGTGAGACTGCCTGTCCGACTGACTTTTTAAGCGTTCGTGTCTATCTTGGTGCGGAAACTACCCGCAGTATGGGGTTAGCTTACTAGGCTGTGCCCACTACAGATTTTTATCTGGCTGTCTAGAACCCATCAGGCAGCCAGCTTTTATGCATTTAGTTTATGTGGAAAGAAAAGATTAATGTCGACATGTCTTCGGCAATTGCAAGCAAAGCCTTTTTGCACTTTATGCCAAAGACTAATGTTTGAGGTTGGAACACCTTCAGGATTTTGCCAATAGCCGTCTAGAGAGTTTGCTGTCTGCGACGCGACAGTTCTCTGCTCGCTCACAAACCTTTGACGGTAGGATGAAGGGCAGCTGTTAAGATGCGATCGCCCATGTTAGTCCGAAACTTAGCCGACTGCGAGATGTTTATTGCGGGCGACAATACGCAGCTTCGAGAACTCTTGCACCCTGACAAACAGCCCTTGGATTTACGCTATAGTTTGGCCCATGCAGTAGTGCCAGTTGGTCAAACATCTGTCGACCACTCCCTAAAAACCTCAGAGGTTTACTACATTTTGAGTGGTCAGGGCGATATGCATATTGGTAATGAGGTGCAAGCGGTTGGCCCTGGCGACGCGGTTTATATTCCGCCTAATGCCCGACAGCACATCGACAATACGGGGCAAGAGCCACTGATGTTTATCTGCATTGTTGATCCGGCTTGGCGCGCTGAGGATGAAACGGTTTACAGTAGCTGAATGTACAAGTCATAGGACATTTATCGATTAGGAATCTACATTTCTCTGAAGGGACGCATAGCCCGCAGGCCCTGAAATGCAGGGAGTATTGAACTGGTATCCTTGTGAACCGCGTTGCCTTCTTAGGGCTGCTGCTCTGCTAGCCATCGAGCAAAATCTTGGGCAGGTGCAATGCGGATGCCTCCTTTGCCGATGTAGGCCACCTCGGGCAGGTATGCCGTTGGGGGCGTTTCGGGCGGACGAGCGACTTTATCGGCAATGCGTAGCTGAGTCGGCTCCATGTGCAGAGTCATGATGCGGCAGCGGTGATTGCCTTTAGAGCCAGCATGAGCAACTCCTTTGAGGCGGCCCCAGACCACAATGTCGCCGTCGGCAACCAAGCTTCCCCCGGGGTTAACATCGCCGAGAATAACGATGGTGCCCGCATGGCGAATTTCCGTGCCAGAACGAATCGTGCTTTGCAGATAGAGGGGATCATCCAGCGGCGCACCGGGATGAGGCGATGATTGATGAAGATGGGCAACGGGTATCTCTTGTTCGACGGCATAGCCTGCGGTTACGGCAGCAATGGCCGTTTGGCGACGACTGGTATATACACGCCTGAGTCGGAGTTCGGCGGTGGTCAGGGCATCAGCAACGGCTTGCAGTTGACGAGCATCCAATAGGCGATCGCGGGCGATCAGATATACGGCGGTTTGCGGCTGCCAAAATCGCTCACTGGCTGAGAGTCGATGCTTGAGCTGTTCCCAAACTTCGTCCCAAGGAGACACGGTGGCCTCTGATGGTTCTGGCGGCAGCAATAATAGCGTCTTGCCGTCCTGGGTCTTAAACCGCACTTGGCGAGTCGGATCGAGTTCACCGGTCGCTGAATCTGCTTCAGTATTGGACAAATCCGCTTCCCCATTGGAGAGGCCAGCGCTATTGGAGAGAGCATCTGTGGCCTCTAACGGCGCTGTGTCCACATTCTCTGAGTTAGAATCCAAGCTCATGACTGGCATCGCAGTAGAAAAGCGTATCTTTGTCATGCCATCTTAAAGCAGGATGTCTGAACTGTGATGCCCAATCAGAAAGTTATTGTGGCGCGTCATTTTGGTTGAAGGAGCAGACCGTCATGGAGGCCTGGAGTATTCTGCACGCGCAACTGCACCAAACTTTGAAAGCGCATCGTTCAGCGACCGACCCATCACAAAAGTTGCTGCCGTCCCAGGCTAGTTTGCTGGTGGCCGTTTCTGGGGGCCAAGATTCCCAGTGCCTCTTGCGGCTGTTGGTTGATTTGCAGCGCCAGTGGCAGTGGCAAATTCATGTGGTTCACTGCAATCACCGTTGGCGAGAAGATGCCGCTGCCAATGCTGATTTTGTAGCGCAGTGGTCGGCCCATTGGGCACTGCCCTGCACCGTGGAAACCGCAGAACAGCCGCTTGCACGTGAAGCCGCGGCCCGCCAGTGGCGTTATCGAGTATTCGCCCAGGTTGCTCAGGAAAAGGGCTGTACCCATGTGGTAACCGGGCATACTGCGAGTGATCGCGCTGAAACGCTGCTGTTTAACCTGGTACGCGGGAGCGGTCTCAACGGCTTGCAAGCCTTGACCTGGCAGCGATCGCTCAGCCTCGAAACGCCGCAAATTTCTCTGGTGCGGCCGCTGCTAGAAATCACCCGTGAGCAAACCGGGGCTTTTTGCCGCGAATTTCAGGTGCCCGTTTGGGAAGATGCCACCAATCGCGATCGCACCTATCGCCGCAATCGACTGCGACTGGATGTATTACCGCTGCTGCGAGAGCACTTCAATCCCCAAGTAGAGGCCACGCTGGCCCAAACGGCAGAAATACTGACGGCAGAGGTAGCGTTTTTGAGCACCGAAACTGTCCGCATCTATGACGACTGTGTAGACGTAGGAAAGCTGCAGCGGCGAGCATTGGGAGCAGTACCGTTAGCCCTGCAGCGGCGGGTTGTGCGCCAATGGCTGGTGGAACAGCTCGCGATTAGTCCACACTTCGACCATGTTGAAAAAGTCTTGGCCCTCGTTGCCGCCCCCAACCGGAGTCAAACCGACCCCTTTCCGGGGGGAGCGATCGCGATTGTTGAAGAGCCTTGGATCCGCATCAACCATCGCCCGTAAAACCGCCATCAGCTCGTCAAGGGATCAGCAACTTTACGCGTGAGAAGTGATGTGAGCCCGTTATACTGACGGGAGACATCAGGAGTACAAAAATTTTGGGCGTTGATCTGCGCAGCTACGTATACATTGACAGTCTGCAACCGCAGCACGCCGCTTTTATGGGAACAGTCTCGGTCGGTTTTTTACCGCTACCCGGTGACTCTTCTCTATGGTTAGAAATTTCTCCTGGCATTGAAGTCAACCGGCTGATGGATATTGCCCTGAAGGCTGCCGTGGTGCGCCCGGCGGTGCTGATGGTTGAGCGGCTGTACGGCACCTTAGAAATCCATTCCAGCAGTCAGGCAGAAGTGCGGGCGGCCAGCCAGGCCATGCTGGATGTGCTGGGAGTTGAACGCCGCGAATGCCTGCGTCCCCTCGTGAAATCCAGTCAGGTCATTCGAAATTTAGACCCCCATCACGTGCAACTCATCAATCGCAGCCGCCGGGGCAACATGATTGTGGCTGGCCAAACGCTGTATGTTTTTGAGGTGGAACCAGCGGCCTATGCGTCTTTGGCGGCCAACGAAGCGGAAAAAGCGGCTCTGATCAACATTCTGCAAATCACTTCGGTGGGCAGCTTTGGCCGTCTTTATCTGGGGGGCGAAGAGCGCGATATTCTGGCGGCTCAGCAGGCGGTGTTAACGGCGATGGAAAGCGTCCCAGGAAGGGATCACAGCGATTTTAGGAAAGAGTAGACCTTGAATAATCGACAAATTGCGACCATTTCACAATTAGCGGCTTGAACCCAGCAATCGTTTAGCCGCTCAAAATTGCTCGGTTCGGGCACCAGAATCACTGCAGCAGACGTA
>JBCCNE010000496.1:0-3907 GCA_039026015.1 Cyanobacteria bacterium P01_C01_bin.70
CGCTAGCGACCTCAAGCACCGTCATTGGCGTAAGAGGGCGCCAACCGTAACGTAATTTTCGAGAGAGTTTCTATGCCAAGTTACAAACCTCATGAGCGGTCTGCTGTTTAAGTTTGCGGCATGTCACCTAGCCACCTATCATGCAGGGCTGGTCACTCGCATCTAGCTGACTGTGCGCTCGTACCTGAAGCCAGTTCAAATCATGTCCACTAAGGGGATGCCATCCTTTAGCTATCAGTGTTTTGGCAGCGAGAGCTTCAGCCCCTCCCTTAGGACGTTAGGACGGGCGCAATAATGCCTGCCCATAAGGTTTTTAGGTTTTCAGCATGAATTGATGACACGCCTTAACCTTTTCCAGCTAGTTGACTCAACTGCTTGACGTTAGTTAGCAGAATGGTATCTTGAGCCTCATCGACTTTAATCCAGCCTTTCTCGACTAGCTTTTCCATAATCTTGCTAGTTTCTTCCTCCGAGATGTCGGCAACGTCGGCTAAGTCATTGATGGGAATATTGAAAATCACTACTCCCTCGCCTCCAGATCTACCATAGGCATCGCTCAAAGTCGCGAGGGTATTCGCCAGCTTAACCGCTGGCGGCTGATTCCGTAGCTGAAATCGGAAATTTGTTAAACGCAGACGTGCCACCATCAACTGCAGCATCCGGTGGTGAAGCTGCGAATCTTTGAAGAGGGTTTGAATAAACCGCTGGGCCGACACGCTTAGCAGCTTCACGGGTTCTAGCGCCACTACATCGGTCGAGCGTGGCGATTCGTCTAGAATGGCCATCTCACCAAAAAAGTCCCCTGGCCCTAAAACCGCTAGAGTAACGGCGCTGTCACCCGCATGACGTCGGACTTTAACCCAACCGGACTCAATGAAATAAACTGCATTGCCCCAGGCATCTTCCATCAAGACAGCTCGGTCAGCAGGATATTCATGCTCAGTTGAAACCGATAAGAGCCATTCAACAGTTTCAGGGCTGGCAATCTCAAAAAGGGGAAAAAGCTCACTAAAGGCTTCTGGCTGCATGAGAGTTTAGATAAAGGGGCTACACGAAAAGAAATATCAGGACCTACTCCGTCAAAGATAACTGCGATCGCACATTGACGGTAGAAATCTGCACTCATACTACCCACAAACTCTTAGCAATATCCATTACTGCTTAATAAATACTGCTTAATAGAGCCTGCCAGAGCTGCAGCTTAGGATAGTCAAGCACGATAGCAAAGCATGTCTATTGTTTGCTGTGTCAGGTGGTTGCTTACAAGTTGCTGATCAGAGCCAGCTCTTGCTGGCGCACAGCGAGCGCGGCTGCACGCAGCGCGGGTAAAAACGCCTCTATATGGTCGGGCCACCCCACAATAATCGGCTGCCGATGAATCAAGCTGCCAGGATAAACGCTGTTGGGATCAAACCGGATAGGCTGCTGGTCAAGGTCGCAACAAACCAGACCAGCGGCTTGAGCCAACGCCAGTGGTCCCGTCGTGTCCCATAGTTTGACCCGGCCATTTAGATAAACATACAGCCCAGCCTGCCCCTTAATTACCTCTAAGACTTTGAGGCCAAAGCTGCCAATCGTGTCAAAGATTAGCTCGGGCAAGCGCGTATGAATGGCGACCCCAAAGCGGCGCTGATCGCGATCACCCAAAATCAACGTACGATTATTACCCACTGATTGCGGGCAGGGCTCAAGGGGCAAGATGTTGTCTTGGTCATCGCGCTGGAATAAGCCCCAATCAGCTCCGCCCCAGTAAAGCCGATTGTATGCTGGGGCATAGACCCAGCCTGCCTGAGGCTGATAGTCAGCCATCAACCCTACCATCAGCGAGTAATGCTTGCCCCGCTGAATAAAGTCTTCAGTCCCGTCAATTGGATCAATAAACCACAGGCGGCGATGAAGCTTTTGAAAAGCAGCAGCTGAACATTGATTCTCTTCAGTGACAATGCCGTCGCTAGGGAACTGTTGAGCCAACGCACCAGAAAGGTAACGGTCGAGGGCCTGGTCGACACTGGTGACATAATCCTCGTGCCCTTTTTCAAAAATTTCGAACGTTCCCTGGGCCGCTTGACAGGCCTGCTGTCCGCCCTTCAATAGAATTTGAAGAATGGCGTCGTTTTCAACCGCAGTAACTGGAAGCATTGTAAATAATCTAGGACAACAGCATCACAGTGCTAGTGTGCCATGATGCTGCCCGGGCCAAGAGGTAACTTTTGAGAAAAGCCGTCGCGCTGGAGCGGCTGGCATGGGTAAAGTCCCTAATCAAGAAAAAACTCGTTCTCCGTCGCCAGCCGCTGAAACATTTCTTAAAATAAATGTGGTAATCAATATTTCGCTAGCGTAAATCCCTGGCAAACAGATATGACTCCCGCTCCTAACCGCGATCGCACAGCTCTCGTTTCTAAGGCCAGCAGTTGGCAAATCAAGCTGCTATACGATGGTGACTGTCCACTCTGCCTGCGAGAAGTGAACTTTTTGCAAAGAAAAGACGCTGGTCGAGGGTTGGTCAAATTTGTTGATATTGCTGATGATGCTTATACCGCCGAAGAAAACGGTGGCATTGATTTTGAGACAGCGATGGGACGTATTCATGCCGTCTTGCCAGACGGTACTGTCGTCAAGAACGTTGAAGTGTTTCGTCGCATCTACCGTATTCTCGGCATTGGCTGGCTCTACGCTCCCACTGGCTGGCCTATTCTTGGACCTATCGTAGACAAGCTATATGATACCTGGGCCGACTGGCGCCTTAAAGTCACTGGCCGCCCTGACCTTAAGACTGTGGTGGCCGAACGAAAGGCCCGGCTTAAAGCCTGTGATGCTGAAGGTCGCTGCCGACTCTAACAGTTTAAGATATTTGCTGGCGAGGCTAAGGTTTAACGAGGCGCGGGGACGATCGCGTCTGCTTCTACCTCGATCAGCATATCTGGGTTAATCAAGCCCTTGATGGCAACCATACAGCTTGCAGGAGGCTGCTCGCCAAACAGCTCTCGGTGAGCGCGGGCGAAATCTTCCCAATAGGTAAAGTCAGTAACGTAAAGGCGGGTGCGCACAATGTTTGATAAATCAGCCTCTAACGCTTGCAATGCCGCCTGAATGATTTCAAAGCAGCGTTTTGTTTGGGCGTAGGCGTCTCCCGGCGCAAAGGTGCCGCCTTGATCATCGGCGGGAGCAGTACCGGATACAAAAATCTGACTGCCAACTTTCACGGCTCGACAATAGCCTACTTTTGCTTCCCAGTGGCTGCCCGATGAAACTCGCTGTATTGTCACGATACCGAGACTCCAAATTCCTACATGCTGCGATTATGAAACGGAATTGTCTGATTCAATAATCGCCGTCAATTTCACCTCTGAATCTTGTAAGAACTGCTACTGGAAATTTGCCAAATTTTTTCGCCAGAAGGAAACCGCCTTTGACATATTTGATTGACGCAGGCGTAGCGGCGCCCATTCTTAGGGCCTCTGCGCTAATTAGCGACGCTTATTGGGAAATATCCGTGCCATCTTAAAATCACAGTCGAGTCTTGTAAAAAGCTGAGCTTGGCTATGCGAGAGGAACTCTGCCCATTGCCTTCTGCCTTTTTACAGAATTGTCATTGACAGGCAGTTGTTACAAAAAGTGTACTGCTTTATGGACAGGGCGAAAGATGAGTAAGGAGTCAAATTAAGAAGGCAACTCTGCGCCTAGAGCGCATCATCAACTAATCTCTGAAACCTTGTGGGATAAATATTACTGCGCCTGCTCCTATATCACCGGCTGGGGCTGAAACTTATGCTGCCGGAGTATTGGGTAGCTAAGTGATGACAGCCCCTAGAAGCGCTGGCTAAACCTAGGTTTCGCCGAATCCTGGTGCCGAGTAAGTGCTCTTACCGCCGCCCCACAGAGGCCCAATAACTTTTGGCTGAAGCAG
>JBCCNE010000497.1:0-3903 GCA_039026015.1 Cyanobacteria bacterium P01_C01_bin.70
AGACGGAAATCCTTGAAGGGCACACAGGAGCTGAACTAATAGCCGCCGAAAATCGGCCATTCGGCGGCTGTTGGTGCGCTTTTAGAAAAGTTCTGTCAGCTGCTCTCGCAGGTCACGGCGATCGCTGTGAAACGTCACAGCCTGCTCCACCAAGTACCAGTTCCGGAGATCAACCACTCGAGGATAGAGCATGACTGCCGCCGGCACTTCATCCCCGCCAAATTGCAAGGTTCTAACGATGGCCGCCGCTTGGGCCGCCGTAAAGTAACTAGTCCTGGCCGATTGGGCGATAAAGTCCAGAGAGTCGGGCCAACTGTCATTGAGAGCAACCATAAACTGCTCAAATTCTGCCCCCGTCATCGTGCCACCAAAAGGATTCGTTGGGGTCGGATAGGGGGACACCGTTCCCGCGCTCAAAACGGTATCGACGGTGCCCATGACTTCGTTAAGGGTGGCAAACGCACTGTCGTGCTCTCCGGCCAGCATAACTGTGGCTTGAAACATCTGAGGAGTTGGCGTTTCACAATAAATCGTGACCGTCAGATCCGCATTGCCGCCACTGATGCTGAGTTGGCTGGGCGAGAGCGGCATCAGATTAGCTTCGGCAACTGCCGCTTGAGCACGCGACAGACAAGCATTCAAATCACCGTTGGTCTCGACAATATTGAAAAGTAGCTGCGGGGCAGCAGCGCTAGGCAATGCCCAGCCGGCCAGGCCCGCTGCCGCCAATAGCGCCGAGATGCTGAACGAACGAGTGAATTTTGGGAGAAATTCTTGGGTCATGGATGGGGCTCCAGATGAGTGGTTGACGGTAGAGCCTCCCCTAGCAAGCGTCTTCACCGCGATCGCCGCCCATTCCGCAAGGCCAATTTTGCTCAGATTTTGCGGTGGAGCTGGAGCTGCCCGTGATGGCTTCCCTGGCACCAAATCTTGGGGGTTTTTAGGACTGTCATCATTTATGTCATTACTTAAATGTCCCATGCTGCAACAGCAAGCGGTTCAGCCCCTCGTGTCCATGGTCAAGCTGCCCCAGGCTCGCTACAGCTCCCAAGGCAGCGAGCCGACTTCAGCAGACTCATCAGCAGTTTGAGGCGATCGCTGGTCCTCCAGCCCCCGAAAATCAAATAGCTGTGGGTCTGCTAGTTGGCTCTCAGAAACGTGCTGCAGGCTGCGAAAAATTGAGTCCACCCGTCCAGGAGACTCGCGTTCCCACTGGGCCAGCATCTGTTTGATCTGCACTCGCTGCAGGTTTTCTTGGGAGCCACAGAGATGGCAGGGAATAATGGGAAACTGCCGCTGCC
Organism: Cyanobacteria bacterium P01_C01_bin.70; assembly: GCA_039026015.1. GTDB lineage: Bacteria > Cyanobacteriota > Cyanobacteriia > Phormidesmidales > Phormidesmidaceae > Halomicronema. The sequence goes on from JBCCNE010000497.1 coordinate 1,302, forward strand.
GAGCATAGCGGGCGATATCTTTTTCGGGGCAATAGGCCAAGGGACGAATCACGATGTGTTGGCGATCGTCCGTCAACAGCTTCGGCGGCATGGCCTTCATCCGCCCCCCATTGAACAAATTGAGAAAAAAGGTTTCGACAATGTCATCGCGATGATGACCCAGCGCAATTTTCGTCACGCCGGTCTCTGCCGCCACCCGATACAGCGCCCCCCGCCGCAGTCGCGAACACAGGCTGCACATGGTTTTGCCTTCAGGAATAATCCGCTTTACTACGCTGTAGGTGTCTTGCTCAACAATGCGAAACGGCACCCCCAGCTGACTTAAATACTCCGGCAGCACATGGGTAGGAAAATCTGGCTGCTTTTGATCCAAATTCACCGCTAGCAGCTCAAACGCGACAGGGGCATTGCGCTGGAGGCTCATCAACATGTCTAACAGCGTGTAGGAGTCTTTGCCCCCGGACAGACACACCATAATCTTGTCCCCCGCCTGGATCATCCCGTAGTCGTGGATCGCCTTACCCACCTGCGATCGCATCCAGGCCTGCAGTTTCTTAAAGCGCTTGGAGGAGGGAATCGATACTGAGGCGGCCATTACGGGATATATAGAAGGGCAATTTAAGATAGCTTATCAGTCCATATTCTAGAGAGGGGAGATCGCGCCGCTCAACCTCGATCTCCGGGATTTTCTCCGCTACCCCTATGTACGGGCGGGGCGCGCCAACCTTAACATGCCATCACTCATCCACTCCCCATTCCTATTCCAGATGCAAGTGATACCCTAATAAAGCCGTAAACCTCCCCTGCAATGCTGTACCTTTCGCCGCTGCTTGCTGCCATCGAACCCGCCGACATGTGGAAACTCGAAAAGTTTGTGTGGGCAGACTACCGGCTGGCCGTCCTTTTCACCGTCATCTTGCCCTTAATATTGATTATTTGGGCCTTTGTGCAAAAGTCGGAAGGCATCCAGCAGTTGCTGACGATTTACTGGAAAGTCGCCAGTCTGCTGATGATTACGGTTTATTTGATGATTGGCGGACTGACCTTTAGCTTTATTTCAGGACTAATGGCTCGAGTGCTGATTCCCCTCAGCCTGTGGTTTTGGGAAGACCTGAACGAAGAGATTCGTGAACAGCCCAACTCGATTTTCCGATTCGTGTTTGTGGCGTGGCGGTGGGCTGTGAGCATTTATAGTTTGGCTGGCGCCGCATTTTTGGCCTTCTTTCTGCCCTGTGCCTTTTCGCGCACCCAGTTTGCGGCAGAAACCTGTCAGGCTTGGCTGCAACCGCCGCTACTGTACAAGGAAATTCTCCACGGCGGCTACACCAATGGCTTTTTGGCCTTCTTTGGCATTGTCGGACTGATTATTTATCTGCTGGTGCTGGGCTATTTTGTGTTTGTGCGGCTGGGGCGTCAAGGGCGCTCAGCGATGAACTGAGGCGTCTTCACAGACTCTAGTCGGCTGCTAAATTCCGGCTTTAGGGATGATGCGTATGGTTGCGTGCCCACCACTGCTGCAATAGCCAAATGCTGCCAATACTGGCCGCACCGACCCAGGCAAATCGACCACTCTGAAGATGGCCGGTTAACAGGCATAGGCTGCCCACAATGAAAAAGAACAGCGTGCATCGGCTGGCGATCGCCAACATCACACGAATGGCCTGGGTGGCAGCCAGCATTTGGGCCGCGAGGTCGTCTCCGGCGGGCAGCGGTACAGCTGCTTTGAGGGCAGCTTGAAAGGACTGATACTTAGCCAAATCGACCTGATAGAACGTGCCCAGTTCAGCATCGCGCAAATCGCGCACCGAATACAGCCCAAACTGTTTGGCATGGGCGATCGCTTGGCGAATCTGTTGTTTCGTGGCCAGCGATCGAAACGCCTCAAAAATCGACTCGCGATAGACCCCCGTTTTGGCCATCTCTAAAATCCGCTGGCTGAGTTCAGTTTCTGATAAACGAGGAGCAAACTGCGACATGGTTAGCGTTCAGAGTCCAGGATTCAGAGTGCGGAAATACACTTCGGAGGGCAGAATGCAGAGTTCAGAATTCGGCATGGAGATGGGTTTGAATCCTCAGTTTGTAAAGCTTCTCCGCCAGAAACGGCGGCGAGTCTAGTGTTTTGATTGAAGAATATTTTTAGCCCTGCGCTAACCCAAAACTCAAAATTGCCCACTCTACTTCACCTGGTTTATCCACTTTACCGATCTCATCCATGCCATCACGCTATCACCCATCTCATTGACTACACCTACTGGCCTGGCACCCTCATACCCTGCCACTCACCCACTTTACCTACTCCCCAGCGGCTCTTGTCGCGATGTCTTCAAGCACTTGACTGATGCGTTCAATCACAGGTTCACAGGCCTCTAGCTCGTGGCGCTCCAGCAGGTATTCAGGGTTGTTATAGCCCAGCCACACCTGTCCAGCGGCGTCTTCCCAGACCAGCATTTTTTGGGGCAAATCGATCGCCACCGATTGATTGCACTGCATCAGCGGCGTCCCTACCGCTGGATTCCCAAAAATAAACAGTTTTGTAGGGCGCAGTGCCTCGCCAACCGAGGCGGCGTTTTGGGCGTGATCAACTTGGGCCATGAGGTTAAGG
>JBCCNE010000498.1:0-3900 GCA_039026015.1 Cyanobacteria bacterium P01_C01_bin.70
AGGCAGTCAAGGCCAAGTATTTTCCGTAAGCCCGACCCAGACTCCCGGCGGACGCGGCGTTGAAGTCAGGATTCGGAACTTCCAGCTGATACGGAACTTGCAGATTGGGGGGCGAGTTTACGTCTGGATTGAGGCCTCTAGCAGCCCCGATACGGTAATCCTGCCCTTAGGCTCGTTGCAGCCCACCGAGAGCGGCACGTATGCCTTTGTCGTAGACGAATCTACCGGGGCGGTAGAGCGCCGGCAGGTGGAAGTGGGCATTGAAGCCCTGGAAGGGATTGAAATTCTCAGCGGGATTGAACCCGGTGAACTAGTGGTCACGGAAGGCATCAATCGGCTCGTGGATGGAACGCTGGTGGAGGTTATCTCGGAAGAGGCATCGCTATGAAGACAGAAGAACGTCCTGTTGCAACCGAGGCTCCCTCCGCTCAGCCCGTCGGTCCGGCTGAAGCGGCATCGCCTTTAGCGCGCTTTTTCTTTACCCGGCAAATTTTTGGCACGCTCCTCTGTTTCCTACTCTTGATGGGGGGCTTTATGGGGTACCTGTCGATGGTAAAAGAGGGCGACCCCGACATTAATGTTGCCCGAGCAAATATTACAACTGAGTGGCCTGGAACCGATGCAGAAACCCTTGAAACTCAGGTGACCGACAAAATTGAGGAGGAGATTAAAAGCCTTTCGGGGCTGAATGACTTTACGAGCGCGACCTTTAATTCCTTCTCCATCATCAATGTTGAGTTTAAGGCAGAGGAGCCGGTAGACTCCTCGATTCAGGACCTACGCTCCAAAGTCGACGACGCTGATTCGGAGCTGCCTTCCGAATCGGAAGGTGTGGAAGAGCCCGACTTCGAACAGCTCTCACAGCAAGACGATCCAGTACTGACCCTAGCGCTGACCGGTGAGGGGCTAGATGTGGCTGTCCTCAGTCAAATAGCGGAGGATTTGCAAGAGCGGCTAGAGGCCATTTCCAATATCCGCGAGGTTGATCTGCTGGGTTCGAGAGATGAAGTAATTCACGTTCAAATGGAGCCCAGCCGCCTGACCAGCTTGGGAATTTCGGCGACTCAGGTCAGTAATGCCATTCAGGGCAACAATATTGATGGTTCTTGGGATCTGCTGCGTGATGAGGACATTGGTGCCCAGGTACGCCTCTATGGTCGCCCCCGCAGCTTGGAGGATCTCAGGCGCATACCCGTGGCTCGGTTGGATGAAAATCGGGTAGTGCGTCTGGATGAAGTGGCTGACGTCTACCAGGGCATAGAGCGGGAAGAGTCGAGAGCGTTTGTCAGTTTGCAGGGGGAGGCGTTTGTCCCCACGGTGACTGTGGAAGTGGTGAAAGTCAACGGTAGCGACACCATTGAAGTGGTCAATGCGGCCCTGGCAGAGATGGAGGCAGCGCGTCAGGATCCGGACTTGTGGCCCGTTGGGATGGACTATGCCGTCCTGACGAACGATGCTGAAACCATTCAAGAGGATCTGTTTGATTTAGGCAGCAATGTCTTACAGGCCTCTGCTTGCGTCTTTTTGATTCTTTTGGTGGCGCTCACCTGGCGAGAAGCCTTGATTGCCGGATTGGCGATTCCGGTAACCTTTGCGGGGGCCATCTTCGTGCTGTGGCTAGGCGGCTACACCCTCAACACCATGGTCATGATCGGCATGATTCTGGCCCTGGGACTGCTGGTGGATGTCTTTATCCTGATGCTGGAAGGGATGCACGACGGCATCTTTGTGAAGGGGCTGGCCTTTCCTGATGCCGCGATTACGACTGTTCAGACTTACGCGGGCTCTTCCTTCGCCGGCCAGCTAACGACGATTCTGGCCCTGATACCCTTGATGGCGATTTCCGGTACGATGGGCAAGTTCACCCGCTTAATCCCCATCAGCGCCATTGTTTGCCTGGTGCTAAGCTACCTGCTGGCCCTGTTTGCAGTCGTGCCGCTATCAAAATTTTTGCTGGGGCGGGCCAAGGGCACCCATAGCCAAACCTTTATTGATCGTCTGACAGAGGCCGTGTCAGAGCGATTTACTCATTGGAGCCTGCAATATACGGTGCGGAATCGCCGGGTTGCTCGCCTTTGGACATTAGGGGCGATCGCCCTGTTTGTCTTTTCCATGGTGTTGTTCACCACGCTGCCCTTTACTCTGTTTCCCCAGCAGGACGGCATTAAGCTCAGCGTCAATGTCGAGTTGCCGCCGACCGCCACGTTGGCGGTCTCACAGGAGGTGGCTGATCGCATCGGGGAATATCTCCGCACCTACCCAGATACGGATAACACCCTGGTGTTTGAGAACGTGACGGAGCTGGTGGGGCAGCGCAGCAGTCTGGTTTCTTCTAGTGAAATCAAGCCGTCCACTTCAGATTATTTTGTCGGACTCTCGGCGGTGATGGTGGCGCGATCGCAGCGTCAGGAAGATTCCTACGTCTACGTGCCGGAGTTGCAGAAAACCATTGAGACGGAGATTTTGGGAGACTATCCCGGCGCTGTGTTGGCTGTGCAATACACCAGAGCTGGAGGGAATGAAGATCCGATCCAGCTAGAGCTGTTTGGGGAGGACATGCAGACGCTGCGGCAAATCTCGGCCCAGGTGCAGGAGCTGCTGCGCAACGTCCCCGGCACGATGGACGTACGAGACGATTTAGGCAATCTGCGCACCGATTACAAACTGGTGCCTCGCCGGGAAGCATTGGATTTTTATGGCATCAGCCAGGATGACCTCAGCCTGCAGGGACGCTACCTGATGATTGACAACGACATCGGGGATTATCCCATCGGCAGTGGGGAAGAAGATTTGGAGATTCGCTTGAGCACCCGCTGGCCATCCCAAGCTGGGGACATCGGCGGCCCGTCGCGCCTAGACGAGTTTGCCACGATTCGCTTTATCAATAGCGAGGGGGAAGCGATCGCGGCGAATTCGCTGCTAGAGCGGGTCGAAGGGGCGGTACCTTTATCCATTACCCATCGCGACACCCAGCGGAGCGTGACGGTGCTCGCCAAAACGATTCCCACCGGAGACTTTTACGACACAGAGATTCTGGCTGGCTTGGCTCCCGCCTTAGACGACCTGACGTACGACCCCAATCTGAGTGAAGCCGAGAACGCTGCCGCCGGTCACTGGCCCCGAGGCTATCGATACCAGTTCGGCGGCGATGCTGAAACCAGCGGAGAAACCTTTGCATCTGCTGGGCAAATGTTAATTGTGGCGGTCTTTCTCATCTTTTCGCTGCTGGTGCTCCAGTTTGGCTCTTACACCCAGCCCATCATCATTATTTTGTCGATTCTCTTTGCCATGATTGGCACTTTCTTCGGCTTTTTTCTGCTGGGTCTGCCCTTCTCGTTCCCGGCTGCCATTGGCGTGATTTCTCTGACGGGCATTGTGGTCAATGACGCCATCGTGATGGTGGACACCATGAACAGCCGCTTGAAAGAAGGCATGGACGTGCGTCATGCCGCGGCCCATGGAGCCAGCGAACGCCTCCGTCCCATTTTGACCACGAGCACGACCACGGTGGTTGGCCTGCTCCCGCTGGCCTTTAGTGAGATTAAGTGGTTTCCTCTGTGTATGGCCATCATTTTTGGCCTGATGGCGGCTACCTTTATTGCCTTGCTGGTGGTGCCAGGACTGTATCTACAGCTGACGCCCAAGACCCCAGCTGTTGAGGAGGGGTGACCCAGCTTATGAATAACTCAAAGCTGGCGTTTGCAGCCATTCTCCTGCTGTTTTTGATGCTCTGGGTGCCGCTGGGGCAATCCGAATTTCTGATCGAAAATTGGATGAAGCTTGGCACCTATGCTGCTCCATTAGTGCTCTTCGTTTTCTTTTCCACTAGGACTGAAAAGACAAGATCAGTTTCGATCGATATCAAACTGATGTCCGTGCTTTTTCTCGTGGCCTATATTG
>JBCCNE010000499.1:0-3899 GCA_039026015.1 Cyanobacteria bacterium P01_C01_bin.70
GAATTGAAGTCAAAGTCAGGATTTTGGGGCGATCGCACCTCATCCGCCACCAGCCTGTCGCGCACCGGATCCCCCGTGCGGGGAAAGTCAGTGAAAAAGCCGTCCGCGCCGATTTCGATCAGCTGCTCAAACTCCGCTTCCGGCGTTTGGGGGGTGCCGTCAGGATTGAGCGTGAGGAAGCGCTCTTCGTCCCGCAGGGTATAGGGATGCACTTGTAATCCAGCATCGTGAGCGCGATCGATCAGCGGAAAAATTTCCCCAGTAAGCTGGGTGGTGATTTCCGCTTCGCCGTCGCCGTTGCCATCGACGGGTTCATCTAGCGCTTCCCGCAAGAGAATGTTGTTCTTCCAAGGGCCCAGACCAGAGGCATATTGGCTGATAGCAGTGATCGCCTCGGCACTGGTCAAGTCACCATAGGTGGGCGCATCAAAGTTGATAAACTGCGCCAGGTCGCCATAAATGTCCGCTAGTTCTGCCTCGCCCAATCCGTCAGCGACGTTCGCCACGACATCGAACGGCACGGAGAAGCCGCCGCCGCCCGCGTTGATAAAGTCGCCGTTGGTGTCGCCAAAGAGCTGCACTAAAGGAGTGTCGCTAAGGCCCTCGGCCGCCAGCAGGTCTTGCAGCTCCAGCAGATTCTGAATTTCAAAGGACTGGATAAAGATGCGATCGCTGTCGGTAAAGCCGGATTCCACCAGGGTTTGCACCAGCGGCTCTTCTAGCGACAATTCCTGCTCATCAAAAAAGGTAGGGTGCTTGGTTTCAGGATAGATGCCGACTTGTACCCCAGTCTCCGCTTCTACTTCCTGCACCAGCTCGATTACTTCTTGCAGGGTGGGTACTTCAAACAGACCGTTGAAGGCTTGGTCACGGAAGGGCAATTGCTGCACAGCCCGAAGTTGCTTAATCTCCGCCAGTGTGAAGTCTTCCGCAAACCAGCCGCCCACTGGCGCCCCATCGAGGATTTTGACCGTGAGCCGATCAGCAAACTGTGCGAATTCGGCGACGTTGGTGGTGGCTGAAGTCACATTGGGGTTGCCGTCCTCGTCGAACACGATTTCGCCATGTTCATCGAGCTCGACGATGGCAATCATGGGCTCGTGACGGGCAATTAGCACGCCATCACTGGTAATCGCCAAGTCCGGCTCGATGAAGTCTGCGCCAGCGGCGATCGCGGCTCGATACGCTGCCAAAGTGTGCTCAGGAAAATCCCCACTGGCGCCCCGGTGCCCAATCACCAGGGGCTCTTGACCATTCAGCGTGTCGAGTTCGACCAATCTGGGGGTAGCAATTGGCGCTTCCAGCAGCACGCCCTCGCTGTCGAAATGCAGGATGTAGGGACCAAACTCTTCGCCAATCCAGATGTCGCCATTGTCCGCCAGCACAAAGGACTCGATATCGAAGTCACCGCCGGTCAGCAGTCGCCCCGCCTGCCCCTCGTTCACAATGTCGAAGGGAATGAGATGGTTGGGGTCGCTCAGCTGCACAAAGCCCTGCACTTCAACACTGCCGTCACCGTCTTCCGCACCGACAAAGCTGGGGGCCACTTGATACAGTCGCAAGAGATAATCCTGACTGTTAGACTGGCCGCCAAAACCATTGTCAGAAAGGAACCAAAACGCCGACCCATCAGTGCTGCCGGGAGCAAACTGGACACCGCTGAAGCCCTGTACGGGCGGGCCAGGAAAGGGACCAACGCGATCGTTTGCGGCAATGCCCTCACCGGTTTCAGTACCAGCGGCAAAGGTATCTGCCGGTAGCGAGGCAAACCCTGTCAATTCAACTGCCATGAGTTTAAGCTTCTCCAAAATCAAACAGAGAAGGAAAAATACCGATATTGATCTGATATTTTAGTCGTCGATGAAACAACAATTCTTCGCAGTAAATTGCAAAATAAAACATTAAATATCAGTGATTTCTCCTAGCACTCTGGCAGCCTCCCATGATTGTTTTAAGGGAGAGCCAATAAAAGGTTAATGAATGAATATGGCCTGCTTAAAGTCCTCAAATCGACGCTATCTATTTTATTTTTAAATTTTTCTAAGATTATAGAATTAATTCAATAAGTGATTTTAAAATATTAAGGAGAGATTTAGAAAGGAATGAAAATTGCCTTTATTAATAGTTGTCTATGTCTAAGATTTATTCTTTTTCTGCTGTAGTTGAGTTTGATAAATTCACAGAAAAATAGGTGGAAATCGTTATCAGTCGCGATCGCTCACGGGCCGTACACTTGAATTAAGTTTCCTTTGCTCAAGGCAATAGCAGCCCAGCAAAGAGATTTCACTAGGGGCTGTCATCATTTAACGCTCGAATCCTTATGCTGAAAGCAGTTCAGCCCCTCTAGCAGGTTTTACAGGGCGGGCACGGTAATGCCTATGTCGCAAGCATTCTGGATTTAATTGATGACGCGCCCTAGGTCATTAGCCCTACCCCGGCAAAGAGGGCAAGACGGTGAGCTCGCGCTAGCAATGCCACCAAGCAGATCTAGCTTTAGGCTACTGGAACAGTATTCTGCTTGATCCTGGGTCGCTTCATCTCCTGAGACAGTCGAATGGGCAGCTCAATTAAAAACTGGCTGCCGCCGTCTGCCACTGGGACATACCAAAGGTTGCCCTCATGGGTTTCGGTGATGATTTGGTAGCTGGTCGAGAGGCCCATGCCGGTGCCCATACCCACGGGCTTAGTGGTGAAAAATGGGTCAAAAATGCGATCGCGAACTGCTTGAGGAATACCCAGGCCGTTATCGGAAATCGTGATCGCTACCGTGTCATCGCTACTGCGGCGCGTCCATAGCGAGATTTCTGGCTGGGCCGAGGCCGCCTCATCTAGCGCATCGATAGCATTGTTCAACAAATGCATAAACACTTCATTAATCTGGCCGGCAAAGCATTCGACTCGCGGCAAATTGCCGTAGTCCTTAACAATTGCTATGGCCGGGCGATGAGAGCACTTATGCAGCCGGTGCTGCAGCACGACTAACGTACTGTCTAAGCTTTCATGAATATCGATATCTTTCCAGTCGGCTTCATCTAGCCGCGAGAAAGTGCGCAGCGATTTAACGATGGTGTTGATGCGATCGGCCCCATGCTTGATGGAATCGAGTACCTGCGGAAAGTCTTGCTGCAAAAACGCTAGATCGATCGCTTGGGTTAGCTGCTCTATCTCTTCTACGCTGGTCAGCGGCAGGGCAGCGTGGTGCGACTGGTAAGTTTCAATGAGTTTAAGCAAATCTTGAGCATAGGTTCTCACATGATCGAGATTGCTAGAGATAAAGCCGACCGGGTTGTTGATCTCATGGGCAAGGCCCGCCACTAGACGACCTAAGCTCGACATTTTTTCAGCTTGCACCACCTGATTTTGAGTGCGTTTTAAGGTTTCGAGAGTTTGCTGCAGTTCCACCGCCTGCTGCTCAAGCTTGAGCTGTGCCTGCTTTGAGTCGGTGATGTCTTCTACCGTTGCCAGCAAACCAGTGATGTTACCGTCGCCATCTTGCAGCGGCATTTTGTTGATGCTTAACCAAATGGTGCGATCGCTCACAGTCATCTCTGTCATCATGCCGAGCTGGGGCTGTCCCGATGCCATCACCTCGAGATCGCACTGTCGATACCATGCTGCTTCTCCTGGCGTGCGTGGCAAATCGTCATCATTTTTGCCGACGATATCGGCTGGGCTGTTGAAGCCTAGTAACTGCGCCATGTTACAGTTGCAGCCCTGCAAAACCAGATCCCGATCTTTCCAAATCACCGCCTGCGGAATCGTGTTTAAGATGACTTCTAAGAACCGTCGCGATGCTTCGACCTGTTCTTCCACCTGCTTGCGCTCAGTAATATCTATCGCGATTCCCAAGACCCCACTAGCCTCACCATCGGCATCCCTGAGAATCGCTTTTTTAGTCA
>JBCCNE010000500.1:0-3893 GCA_039026015.1 Cyanobacteria bacterium P01_C01_bin.70
CAAAATATTGGTGACATGGTTTTTCACGGTGCCCTCAGAGAGAAACAGCGCTTGGGCAATTTCGCGATTGTTAGCGCCCTGGCCAATCAGAGCCAAGACCTCGCGCTCCCGTGGGGTTAACTCAGTAAATCCAGGCGGCACCTCTGGCTGCGGGGCAGGGGACGGCGGCATCACCATTTTCGGCAAAATGCCGGGGCCAAATTGAGCGTAGCCGCGATGCACTGCTCGAATCGCTTGGGCCACCTCCTCCGACGGAGTGTCTTTCAGGAGATAGCCGACGGCGCCGGCTTGAACGGCCTGCAGCACCAGTTCGTCATCTTCAAAGGTGGTGAGCACCAGCACTTTGAGCGCGGGCTGTTGGCGCAGCAGCTCCCGGGTGGCGGCGACGCCATCCATTACCGGCATCCGAATGTCCATCAAGACGACATCGACAGCATTAGGAGTGGTTAGGAGGCGCTGGGCGATCGCCACCGCTTCCCGCCCCTGCGCTGCTTCCCCGACAATTTGCAGATCCGCCTCTAGAGAGAGCAAAGCGTTGAGTCCCTGGCGAACGATTGCCTGGTCATCTACCAGCAAAACGTGAATCATGTTACCTCCGCCGGTAGGGGCAGCCAAACATTGATCGTGCACCCCTGACCCGGCGCTGTGATCAGCTGCACCTGCCCGCCCTCTGCCTCGGTCCGCTCTTGAATGCCGCGCCACCCAAAGCCGGTGGTGTTGTCCTGGGGATTAAAGCCCACGCCATTGTCTTGCACCGTGATGTGCAGCCGGGTGGCATCTGGCGAGGACCGAATAGCGATGCTGACCTGACTGGCTTGAGCATACTTGCAGACATTGGTGAGGGCTTCTTGCACAATGCGATAGACCGTTAGCTTCAAGGAGTCCGGGAGGATGGGACATTCCACCGCCACCTCAGGAATAATGCCGGTCACCTGCTGCAGGCGCTGGGTCAAGGGCGCGATCGCGCTAGCCATATCCGGCTGCGCTAGTGGGGTCTGCCGCAGGGTGGCCACGGCCTGTCGCGTCTCCCGCAGCGCCAGCGAACCCATCTCTTTGGCCTGGGAAACAAAGGTTTTAGCTTGTTGAGGCTCGGCTTCCCACAGCTTTAAAGCCCCCTCTAGCTGAATATTTAACCCGGTCAGGGCGTGCCCCAAGGCATCGTGAATTTCCCGAGCGATGCGGGTGCGTTCCTGGTGCATGGCCAGTTTTTCGAGTTGGGCAGCCGATTCCCGCAGCTTTTGATTGGCCTGCCGCAGTTCCTCCCGTCGTTTCCGCTCTGACAGGAGCGCGTTCATTAACAGCAGCAGAAACACCAGCAGTAGCAAAAACATCACCGCCAGGTTTAGCCGCACGCCAATTAGCGGAGGCCCAAATCGTCGGCCTAGCCGCGCCGGCAGCGCTCGGTCTAAGGAATGCAGATGATGATGCACCAGGCCCAGATAGAAGGCAAACGTTGCACTGGTGACCAGCAGACGTCCTCCGAGGTTAAACAAGAGGCAGCTTCTGAGCACCAAGACGATTTGCAGCAGCGGAAACAGGCGCAGCCCGACTGTGCTCAAGCGGGCCGCCAGCACCAGCAGGCCAAACTGCAGCAGAACGTGGGCAATTTTCAGACCCACTGGCCGGGTCGGCAGCCAAAGCCCCAACGCGCCAAAGACCAGAATGATTGCCAGTGCTGCCGCGCCCCCCCCTTCGCGGGACAGCAGGTCAGGTGGAAACGCACTGGTCAGAGCCAGCCCCACCAGCACCCATTCGCCATACAGCAAAAACGGGAACGGGTGGCGAGTAAAGCGAATAGCGCGAATCAGCGACATGTTGGGAGGCAACGGCGGGGCATAGTTCTATGTAACCGCACTTCAGCCGGGATGAAACATGACCAAAGTCACGGGTGTGATCGTGACCAACTGCCCAATAGCTGGCCTTAGCAATTGCTTAGAGTGAAAGCGTTTCAGTTCAATTCACTTTTTGGAGACATCACCATGAAACGTCGTTTTCGCTTTGCCCTCATCGGCGCTGCCGCGATCGCCACTGCCATCGCCACGCCTTTCACCATTACCGCCGCCACGGCCCAAGACTTCCCGATTTTAGAAGAACTTGACCTGACCGATGAGCAACGAGAAGAGATTCAGGCCATCCGCCAGGAGCGGCGGAGCGATATTGAGGCCATCCTCACCGATGAGCAGCAAACGCAATTTCAAGAAGCCTATCAGGAATCGCAGGATTTTCGGACGGCAGCCGCGGCGATCGAGAACTTTACGGACGAGCAGAAAGCCGAAATTCGAGCAGTGATGCAAGAATCGCGTGAAGACGTGGGGGCCATCCTCACTGACGAACAGCGGGAAGAGCTGCGATCGTACATGGAGGAACGTCGCCAAAACCGCCGTTAAGCCACACCAACATTGAGGATTGGGTCACCATTCGGGGCTCAATCCTGGCATCTCTCAGGCTAAGGAGTTTTCCAGCCGGCTTTTTGAACCGCATTGAGCAATGTGGCAGGCCGTGTGCCACCTTCACGAAACGTTAATGAAGACTGTGATGGGACAATCGGCACTCAGAGCAAACCAGCTCAAATCTCTAAAACGTCGATTCAGCGGGCTTTTTCATTCCGCCTGCCATGATATCAGCCGGCCAAACTGGGCATCGCATTCTCACTAGCATCGGCTTTCCAGATAGCCGCTAAAAAGGCGCGCAGCAGCCCTACGACCACCGATGGCTCCTCAACGTGAGGCAGCACGCCCACATCCGGCACCACATGCACGGCCCGCACGGCCCGACGATTCATCGCGGCGAGGCGCTGGGTTTTCTCGGGACGATTGAAGCGCGCTTTTTCACCGACCACCATTGTTGTGGGTACGGTGAGCTGGCCGATATAGCGGGTGAGGTCAAAGCAGATGTCGCCTTTCAGCGACGCCAGCGCGGCATACTCAGCGTTGGGCTGTTGGGTACAGGTGGTGTAAGCCTGCACAATTTCAGGGGTGAGCCGCTCTGGGTGGGCAAAGAGAAAATTGACCAGAAACTGCGTCACTGCCGCTTTGTTCGCTGCGCCCAACTGGTAGATGAGGCGATCGATCATCGGCGTTCCCGCCAAAATTGCCGGTGGCGTGAAGGCGTAGCCCACGCCAAAATCGTCGTTTCCCGACGGCGAAACCAAAAACAGCGCTCTGAACAAGTCAGGTCGCTGAATCGCCAGCCGCACCACAACGCCTGCGGTTAGTGAAGTCGCTGCCACCACTGCCGGTGCTCCAGCTACCGCATCAATTAACTGGGCGATCATGTCGCAGTAGTCTTCTGGGCGGTAGCTGCGGATGGGATGGGCCGACTGTCCCCAGCCCACGAGATCCGGCGCGATGATGCGATAGTCCGCGGCTAGGGCACCGTAAACCTTGGACCATTCGTAGGCCGATGAGCCGCCGCCCAGGCTGTGCAAGCAAACCAAAGTTTTTTTTGCGGGCGCATCTGGCGGAGTCTGCCAAAGTCCATCTGCTGCCTGGATGTAGTAGGCCATCACCCCCAGCGCGGTTTCGGTAACCCGCTGCTCAAAACCCGGCGGCTGAAATTTCAACATATAACAATAGAGAAGCGCAATCCACCTGTAGGATACTGTGCTGCGCCCAAACCGGAGCGGCCGAGAGTAACGAGGACTTATGGGGTGAGTCCCAGTTTTTTAGACTTCGACTACAGAATCACATGATGGAACGATCTCCCAACCCCTTAACCAGGAGGACAACTCGCTATCGACGGTAAGTAGCCTCTTTTGGGTAGGCGACGACAATGAGTGGGCAGCGACAGTGGGGAATCCTCGATCTGTAGCGCTATTAATGAAAGAGCAGCAGTCATTGAATGATTCCACCTACTGCCCAGAAGTCGGGAACAGTGACGATGCAGCTGAAGCC
>JBCCNE010000501.1:0-3880 GCA_039026015.1 Cyanobacteria bacterium P01_C01_bin.70
GCGGTGCTGGCCCAGGCGCGCATGATGGTGCTGAGTTATCCTCACAATCCGACTACCGGCTATGCGTCACTGGCATTTTGGCAGGAGGCCGTGGCCTTCTGTCAGAACCATGATCTGGTACTGGTGCATGACTTTCCCTATGGTGATGTGACCTACACAGGCGAACCGGCTCCTTCAGTGCTGCAAGCCGATCGCGGCAAAACCGTCTCCATCGAATTTTTCTCTATGTCGAAGTCGTACAACATGGGGGGATTTCGCATCGGCTACGCAATCGGCAACGCCGATTTGATCGCGGCCCTGAGACAAATTAAGGCGATCGTCGATTTCAACCAATATCCGGGCATTGTGCGCGGGGCGATCGCAGCACTGTCTGGCCCTCAAGGCGGCGTTGAGGCGACAGTGGCAACCTTTCGGCAGCGGCGCGATGCCTTTGTAGACGCGATGGCACAGGTGGGCTGGCAAATTCCCAAACCTGACGCAACTCAATACCTCTGGGTCAAACTGCCCGCCCCTTGGCGGCAGGACTCCATCGATTTCTGCGTTCAGCTTGTCGAAGCCACTGGCGTCGCGTTGGCCCCCGGTCGCGGCTTTGGCAAACACGGTGAAGGCTACGTCCGCGTTGCCCTCGTGCAGCCCCCTGAAGTCCTCAAAACTGCCGTTCAGCGGATTCATGAATTTATCTCGTAAGGGCAAGACATTTTAGCCATAACTGACTGGAGCATAAAGCCGCGTCATTCACAAAATGTCTCGTCCCTACGCTACTCTGCTCTCCTCAACATGATCTTGCTGACGGGCAAGAGCCCCCTGCCACCTTCATACCCTCATACTCTGCCACCCTCATACCCTCATGTCCCTTTCCCCCGAAGAAAACCGACAACTCCTAGAGCGACTTGTATTTACTGATGGTACGGCCGAAGACTGGGTGCAAGACGTCTGGGCCCTCAGTCCCACGCTGGGCGAAACCGCAGCTCGCTTAGTTGATGTCATGCAAGGTCTTATGGACTGTACTCCTGACGAGAAGCTTGAAGCCCTGCTACAGAGCTTTTATCAAGAACATTTCCCAGAGTGACTTCTCCATCAGCAGCTAACAAGTGGATGTCGGGAGTTAATATCGGACTTTACGAAGTTTTGCCAATCGGGCTACAATTGTAGACCGTGTTGAAATTCACCAAACCCACAATAACTGCATGGCTAAGAAAGGTATGGTTGCGCGCGAGCGCAAACGCGAAAAGTTAGTGTCAAAATACGCCGAAAAGCGAGCTGCACTGCTTGAAGAGTTCCAGAAAGCTGAGAATCCGGGCGAAAAATTTGCGATTCACCGCAAAATTCAGCAACTGCCTCGGGCTAGCTCTCGGACTCGTCTTCGCAATCGCTGCTGGAAAACCGGTCGGCCTCGGGGTTACTATCGTGACTTCGGGCTATGCCGCAACCAACTGCGCGAAATGGCTCACCAGGGCCTTTTACCCGGTGTGGTCAAATCTAGCTGGTAACGCGTTCGTTACTAAGCTTATTTGGCTTAGCTGAGAGTGTTGCCACCAGCTCTCGGCATACTTTTAAGCAATCCCAAGATGTGGGGGTGGCAACCAGTTGACATCTATATTTTCGGAGAGTTCTGTATGTCTCGTTATCGAGGGCCTCGGCTCAGAGTCGTTAGGCGACTGGGTGAACTGCCCGGCTTGTCTCGCAAAGCACCCCGCAAGGCTTATCCGCCCGGGCAGCACGGTCAGGGCCGCAAGAAAAAGACTGAATACGCCATTCGTTTGGAAGAGAAGCAGAAGCTGCGCTTTAACTATGGCGTGAGCGAAAAGCAGTTGATTCGCTATGTGAAAAAGGCGCGTCGGGCAGGCGGTTCTACTGGCTTAGTAATTTTGCAACTGCTAGAAATGCGCCTCGACAACACTGCATTTCGTCTGGGGTTTGCCCCAACCATTCCAGCGGCGCGTCAGCTCGTCAATCACGGCCACATTACGGTCAATGGTCGGCTGCTGGACATTGCCAGCTATCAGTGCCGTCCTGGTGATGTGATTGCGGTACGAGATCGCGAAGCGTCCAAGAAAATGGTGACTTCTAACCTGGAGTTTCCCGGTTTAGCCAACGTTCCGACTCACTTAGAGTTAGATAAAGATAAGCTAGTTGCCAAGGTCAACGGCATTATCGAGCGCGAGTGGATTGCCCTCAACGTCAACGAACTGTTGGTGGTTGAGTATTACTCGCGAAAAGCTTAAGACGGTCAGTTGGGCAGCACTTTCAAGTTTTTGCCCACTTCCCCTTATTGCCCCTCAGGGTCGCAACCTTGAGGGGTTTGCTTTTGACCGCCTATAAATAAAATAGGACAGCCATTCGGAAGGAATTGACTGCCCCAACTCTGAATCAACGTGCTGTTGAACTTTCTAGACAACCCTAGCGAAACATGCTGCTGACCGAGCTTTCTTCATGGATGCGCCAAATCGCCTCGCCCAACAAGCTCGCCACTGACAGCGTTGTGAGCTGAGCAAACCGCCTCTCATTCGTCAGTGGAATCGTATTGGTCACGATCACTTCTTCGAAGATGCCGCTAGACAGCCGCTCACAGGCCGGTGGTGAAAATACCGGATGGGTTGCGCAAGCATAAACGCGTTCAGCACCTTTACGTCGCAACAGGCGTCCGCCCTCACAAATAGTGCCTGCCGTGTCAATCATGTCGTCGACGAGAACTGCTGTTTTGCCTCCCACATCCCCGATCAAATTCATCACCTCAGCGACATTGTGCGCCTGACGGCGTTTGTCAATGATGGCGAGAGGCGCGTCGTCTAACTTTTTGGCAAAGGCTCTGGCCCGGGCCACCCCGCCCACATCAGGTGACACAACGACCAAATCTTTAATTTGCTTGCTGGCAATGTAGTCAATGATGGTGGGAGAGCCATAGACGTGATCACAGGGAATATCAAAATATCCCTGAATCTGAGCCGAGTGCAGATCCATGGCCAAGACCCGGTTAGCGCCTGCGTTGGTAATCAGATTAGCCACGAGTTTGGCCGTGATCGATTCTCGTCCAGCAGTCTTGCGATCGGCCCGAGCATAGCCATAGTAAGGAATGACTGCTGTAATTTGCCGAGCCGATGCTCTGCGGCAGGCGTCAATCATGATGAGCAGTTCCATCAAGTGATCGTTTACCGGGTAACAGGTCGGCTGTACCAGATAGACGTCACATCCCCGAATTGATTCTTGAATTTGAACATACAGTTCACCATCAGCAAACCGTTTGCGAACCATTGGCCCTAGATCAATTCCCAGATAACGAGCGACCTCACGGGACAGATTGACATTAGCTGATCCCGAAAATAATTTAAGTCGGCTGTTATCGCTTAGGGATGGCAGTGTCGTCTGAAGCGGCAGCGTAGCAGAACGGATCACGGCAAGCTCCCATATTCCCAAATCATCAATGGCAATGCTAACACTCCCCCCCGTGATTACAACTAAGTGATTACGCCTATTTGTCAAGTGTTTAAATAAGTCAGAGGCAAAAATAAGCGGCAGACTTTTCTTGATATTGATTGATAGATGTACAAATAGCGAAAATCAAATGTTATGAGGTTCTTGACAGCAGCTCTGCGGGCCAAGCCAGGCAAATAACCAACGACTCGCTTGGTAAAGCAATTGGTAAAGCACTCAATAATCTCAGAGTGGCGGCTACGGCGTAAATCTATAATGACTTTTTCCCGGGGCAGAAGCGCTTGATGGAACGTGCGCGCCAGACAAACAACCGTTGGGCTATCAACCGAAATCGATCAGCCATTCGGAACCGCGCTCCCCTAAATCGAGAGGAATGCTGACGGCCTTGCCTAAACGCGGGCGATCGCGGGTTTCGGCAATGACCTGACGAATATGGTCAGCCTGTCCC
>JBCCNE010000502.1:0-3878 GCA_039026015.1 Cyanobacteria bacterium P01_C01_bin.70
ATTCCCCAGTATCTGGACTATTTTCAGACTGACACTGCGGACAATCGCTTCTTCTACCTGGTGCAAGAAATTGTTGAAGGGCGTTCCCTCGCGGAGCTGCTGGCGGCTGGCGACCGCTTCTCAGAAGAGCAGGTCAAGCGCATCGCCATGATGGTGTTGCAGGCGCTGACCTATCTGCACGGCCTGACGCCGCCAGTGATTCACCGCGATATCAAGCCGCAAAACTTGATTCTGGGCACTGACGGACGCATCTACATGGTGGACTTTGGAGCCGTGCAGCTTGTGCATCGAGCAACCACAGCAATGGGCAGCACGGTTGTGGGCACCTTTGGCTACATGGCCCCGGAACAGCTTCAGTGTAGAGCCGTGCCTGCAACTGATTTGTACAGCTTGGGCGCAACCCTGCTGCACCTGCTGACGCGGCAAAATCCGAGTGACCTGCCGCAGCGACGCCTGAAGATTGATTTTCGCGCCTCAACCGCAGTTTCTGACTCGTTTGCCGATTGGTTGGATGGTTTGATTGAACCCGTGATTGAAGACCGTTTCGCCTCTGCCGAAGCAGCCTTTATGGCCCTCCAAGATCCTCACTTTTTACGAAACGCGATTCATAGTAATTCGCACTCTTTGACAATACCTAAACCTTCGAAGACTCAAGTAGAATTGCGACGTTCCTCGCAGAGTCTGCTGGTCCGCGTTCCTATTCGAAAATTTTCCCAAATCACTGCCTTCGCTTTCCTTTTAATACCTTTCATAGCACTAGGTATTTCTTTCCTAGGTGCAATTCTCTTAGACCCTTTACAGCCACTACCCTCAAGACTTACGCCTCCCTCTCTCTCTGCGCGTATTCTTATGCCTCTACTCAATATCGTGTTTCCTTCTTCATGTTTCGGCTTTATATTATGGAATTCCTGGATTTCTGGCGGAGGAGACGTTACTCTCAGCATTGAAAAAGATCGCTTTAAATTTACTCGCAGGATGATCGGTATCAAGCGAAGTAAGAAAGGATATACTGAAAACCTGCAGAATGTTATTTGGGACACTAAGAAAGATCCAATTAGCATTATCGATGATGAAGGCAATCAGATTTACAAGCTAGGTTTACATCTCTCCGAAGCTGAAAAAAGCTGGCTATTTGCTGAGATTAAAGCGTTTATTGCAGACCAGCAGCGCGATCGCTAGCTGCCAGAAAATTGCAAAAGATGCGGCCCTGCGTCCGGATGTTTCTTAAATTTGCTAACTGGCTATAAAAACGAGTAGAGCTGTTAGTTGAGAGTGGTTTCAGTTAGCCAGAAAGGCCAAACGCTTTTAGCCAACATCGGCATTGCGGCAGTATCAGATCTCGGCGTCTAGGACGTCGTAGATGAGATGCCCTATGAGGCGACCAGATTTTGCCCAATCTACTTTGCCTCCTGAGCGAGCGTCCATTCAGCCTTCACTAGCCCATCACCGATGGGCTGGATGGCAAACCCAAGTTTCTGGCATACGTGCTGCATGGCCTGGTTTTCCAGCAAAATTTCTGCAGTAATGCGTTCGATGGATTCCTGCTGGGCAATTTGAATCAGTCGCCGCAGCAGTTCGGTGCCAACGCCAAGATGTTGGGCTGAATCAGTCACCAGCATGGCAAACTCAGCGTCATTGGTCCCATGCTGTCTGGTCAAGCGACCGGCCCCTAAGATTTCGTGCTCACCGGTTTGCGGATTTTCATAATCGACGACTAAAGCGATTTGGCGGTCATAATCAATGAAGCAGATCCGAGTCAGACGTTCGTGAGCCGTGCGGTGGCTCAGCTTCATCAGATGGAAATAGCGCAGATAGACGCTTTCTTCCGACAGGGTTTTATGAAACTGCACCAGCAGGGGTTCATCCTCTGGGCCAATGGGGCGAATCGTCACCGGGCGACCGTCCTTCAGGGTCCACTCAGTGCTGTATTGGCTGGGATAGGGACGAATTGCCGGTTTAGGGATGTCCTCTAGGTTGATGTCAGCGCTGTGGAGCACGACCCGGGCATCCAGGGCTTGCAGGGTATGAGCGATCGCGGCATCAGCCGGAGCCGCTAGCAGCGGATTAATGTCGATCTCTTTAATGCGGGGTTGTTCCACCACGAGCTGACTAAAGCGCACCAAAATCTGCTCGAGCTGCTCGAGGTCAACGGCGGTGCGGCCACGGATGCCTTTCAGCGCCTTGTAGACCTGAGTTCGCTCCAGCAAGCGCCGCGCCAGGGTCGTTGTCAGGGGTGGCAGCGCTACGGCACTGTCGCGAATAACTTCGACCATTTGTCCCCCCGCCCCAAACAGCAAAACGGGGCCAAACTGTGGATCAACGCTACTGCCCAAAATTAGCTCATAGCAGTCGTCGCGGGGAATCATGGGTTGCACGGTGACCCCGTCAAAGGCACTAGCACCGACCTTTTCGGTCACAGATACCGCAATGGCTTGATAAGCCTGCTGCACGGCTGCGGCATTGTTTAGGTTGAGCTTCACGCCGCCGACATCTGTTTTATGGGTAATGCTTTCAGAATTAAGCTTGAGAACGACCGGGTAGCCGATTTGGTTGGCGCAGTCCACTGCCGCTGCCACACTCGTCGCTTTCAGGGTTTGCACCACCGGAATGGCGTAGGCCGCGAGTACCTGTTTTGATTCGGCTTCGGTGAGCAGCGATCGCCCCTGCTGCTGCACTGTTTCCAGGAGCGGCGTTACCAGTGACGGATGCGCTCCGTTATGTTGCCAATCGGTGGCCAGCACTGGTGTTTCGTACAGGGCTCTGAGATTGTAGCTGTAGCGCCACATAAAGGTGAATAAACGAGCCGCCGCGTCAGGATAGGGATAGGTAGGAATGCTGGCCTCATTTAAAATGGCTTCCCCCTCCAGGACTTCAGCGCCCCCCATCCAGCTCGCCAACACCGGCTTATCAATCTGCTGGGCATAGGTTTTGAGCTGCTCAGCAGTATGCGTGGGATTCGTCATCGCCTGAGGTGTGAGAATCACCAACAGCCCATCCCCGTGCGGATCTTGCGCCGCGATGTCGAGGGTTTGGGTATAGCGTTCGGAATCGGCGTCGCCCAAAATATCGATCGGATTGCCGTGACTCCAGTGAGTGGGCAAAATCTGGTCGAGCGCCTGCCGCGTGTCATCGCTGAGGGCCGCCAGCTTGCCTCCCGACTTGATCAGGGCATCAGTCGTCAGCACGCCGGGGCCACCGGCATTGGTAATAATGGTGAGCTTGGGGCCTTGAGGGAGACGATTTTGCTTGGCCAACACTTCGGCGACGTCAAACAGTTCCGCAAGCGCATCCACCCGCAGCACGCCACAGCGGCGAAAGGCCGCATCCAGCACGGCGTCGCTACCCGCCAGGGAACCGGTGTGAGAGGCTGCGGCTTTCGCTGCGGCTTCGGTTCGTCCCGCCTTAATCACAATAATGGGCTTCGCCATGGCGACTTCCCGCGCCGCCGAAAGAAACGATCGCGCATTGCCAATCGTCTCCATATAAATCACGATGCTGTGGGTGTGAGGGTCATCCCCCAAATAATCGATCAGGTCGCCCCAATCCACATCCAGCATGGAGCCGATAGAGACAAAGGCACTAAAGCCGACATTTTCTCGCCTGCTCCAATCCAGCACGGCGGTACAAATGGCTCCGCTCTGACTGATAAAGGCGACGTTTCCCGGTTTCGCCATGGTGCCAGCAAAGGTGGCATTCAGGCCGATTTGGGGATTCATCACGCCCAGGCAATTGGGGCCAATCAGCCGGAGCTCACTCTGGTGAAGCTGCTGCAGAATGTCTTGCTCTAAAGCGATACCGGGCTCACCAATCTCCTTAAATCCAGCTGACACCACGATCGCCCCCTTGACGCCGGCCGCAATACAGTCGCGGATGATGTC
>JBCCNE010000503.1:0-3858 GCA_039026015.1 Cyanobacteria bacterium P01_C01_bin.70
CATTTGCTGCCGCCGGAGCCATCGCTCAGCAGCACCGCCATCGCTTTGGGATGGGCTGCTCCGTCTCCAAGACGAGTCCAACCGATGATGTCCCAATGGTCAAAGTAATCGTACTGTTTGCCGTAGGCGTAGTGCTGGCGGACAGAAAGCAGTTTGTCAATAATCCATTGGTGAGAAGCTAGAGTAACTCGATGAAGATTGCCGTCGCGGCCATAGTCTTTGTAGGTGGCCCCATAGTAGTCTCCATAAAAAACGCAGGGATAACCCTCGCGGCGCAGCAAAATAATGGCGTAGGCTAATGGTTTAAACCAATCTTCTACTGGCGATTCCAATGCCTGCAGCGGTTGGGAATCGTGGTTCTCAACAATGGTGCAGGCTAGCGCTGGCTGTTCGGCCATCAGGGTGCCATTGAGAATCTGGCGCATGTCGAATGCGCCGCCGCTGGTGCTGGCGTAGTGAAAGTTGTAGTGCAGTGCCACATCAAATAGCGACATACGCCCACCCGTTCGGGTAATGTAGTCGTGCAAAATGCCCGTGTCGTTTTGCCAATATTCGCCGACGCAGAAGAGATTTTTACCAGCGTATTGCCGCACATGGTCTAGCCACTGATTGAAAAACCAGCAGGGAATATGCTTGATGGCATCGAGTCGAAATCCGTCTATATGGGTCGTATTGAGAATCCACTCGCCCCAATAGTTGAGTTCTTTGCAAACGTCATCGTTCTCCATATCCAGGTCGCAGCCTAGCAAGAAATCATAATTGCCATGCTCCAGGCTGACCATATTTTCAAAGCTTTTACCCTCGAACAAATAGATTTTTTTCGGCTCCTCTTTGCTACGGTCATGGTTGTAGTTAACGGCATCAAAGTGAGTCCAATTCCACTTCAAGCTGGAATATTTGTCGCCGCGTCCGGGAAAGTCAAAGCGCGTGTAAGTGGTGATATTCTCGGTGCCGCCATCATCCATCACTCGCTGCTGGCGATTGTCGGCGTAGTAGGCAACGGCGGGGGATTGTTCGGTGCGATCGCCCCCATTTTTGTGATTGAAGACCACATCAGCATAGATTTCGATGCCCGCTGCATGGGCCGCTTGAATGGCCGCTAAATATTCATCTTTCGTACCGTACCTAGTGCGAACCCCCCCTTTTTGATGAAATTCGCCCAGGTCAAACCAGTCATAGGTGCTATACCCAACATCATCCCACTCTCGATCTGGCGTCATGGGGTTGCAGGCTTTGTAAGCTGGAGGCAGCCACAGGGCAGTAATCCCAGCCTGTGCTAAGGCGTTGGCGTTCTTTTTTACCTTATTCCACAGATTGTCATCGGCACTGCTGTACCAGTGGAAATACTGCATCATGACGCCGTTGGTCTTTGACATGATTGAAGTCTCCTCGGGGACTAAAGATGTTGACACAGTCTGTAAGGAAGGCAAGTCGCCTCTCCCAATTGATCACTCTCGATGACACAAGCGATTGTGGCTACAACTAGTGCAGCGTCAAGATTAAAATTGTGGGTAGCATTCTTCTCTATTGCTTTTCTAGCAACACTTTTAGAGATAGCCAACGCACAAAATCAAAACTGACAAACCACTAGGGCGTCGTTGAATTAAAGGTATGAACCTAGTAGTAATCTACGGCGTGAGTTTCATCATTGCTCTCCGCCCGCTCCCCCCAGCCCCTTCTCCCAGTTTTGGGAGAAGGGGCTGGGGGGATAAAGGCCAAATTGCAAAAATGGAATGCACTCAAGCCATCTGACTGTGCATTAAGTCTCTGAATGATACTCGGTGTCCTAGCCTAGATGGCTGAAGCAGTAACATAGAATGATTTTGCTTACCTTTTTTGGCCGTTCTCAGGGATATGGGTGGCTCCACAGTCTGGACACGCATAGCTGATCAATCCTAATTCGTACTTCAATTATGCGACGCCCAGTTTTTCTAAGCTGAGTGAGGCAAGGAGAAGACGGTAAATCCTTGATTGAATCTGAATCTCAACGGAGAGGGAGGGATTCGAACCCTCGGATGGTTTGACCCATCAACAGATTTCGAGTCTGCCGCATTCGACCACTCTGCCACCTCTCCAGGCATACATAATATTACCTTCTGACGGAGAGATCGATTAACCCCAAGGCAGCGCATTGCGATGTTTTGCTTCTAAATAGCTGTGAAAGCCTTGTCGAGCCTGCCAGGTAATCGCGCCATCCCGCTGTGTCCAAAAAACGCGAATATCCATTTGTCGCAAATCACGCTCCACTAACTCTGGCAGATCGCGACCATAACAAATAACGGTCTGAGGCCTTATGGCTTGCAGCAGCGCGGCGCTGATTTTGCCTCCTGGCCAGACTAATACGTCACTTTGCAAAACGGTACCAGCGCCAGCTAGATGCTCTTGCACATCTAGGGATAGGCGCGGCAGTAGCAGCCAGCTTCGTTGACCGCTCAGTCGCAGAATCGGATTCTCAGTTCCCAGGGGTTGTACCGTGAGTTGTGTAAGAGAACTACTCTTTCCGGGAGTAAGTCGATGCCATTGGTTCACTCTGGTGATCTGAGTCGGCTGGTCTTCGGAACTATAAAAATGTTTGACCGTTGCTTGCGTGAGCAGGCTTTGCCAACCGCCGATCTCATTTGAGGTCAAATTAGGGGCGATCGCCTGCTCAATGGTGTTGACTCCAGCCTGAGTTAGAAACGGCTCGACTGTGTAAAAAGCCGTTTGGCGATCGCCACTACTGACTAGTGTTGTCTGACCGTGATGCTGCTGCACCCAAACGAGGTCACCACCTGTTGCCAGCACGGTAATCTGATGCTGAGTCAGGGCTCGCCAGCCAATTGGCATCAATATAAGAGAGAGAAAGGCGATGACGGTCAGTGGCTTGAACCAGCATTGAGCCGAGCGGAGCCGGAACAAACTGCTGAACAGCAAGGCATACAGTCCTGTCAACTGCCATAGAGTGATTTGCCCAATCGCGATGGAACTGCCGAGTAAGTGGCTACTGGTTTGAGCTAGCCATAATAAGAGTTGGGCGGGCCAGTGGAGCAAGCTGGCAATTGCTGCGCCAGCAGTTGGCCAGATGAGTGCCGCAGCGCTACTGACGATGCCCCCCAGGCTAATCACAGTGACCAAAGGCATCGTCGCTACATTTAAGACAATGCTCAGGCCAGCAAACATATTGAAGTGATACAGCGTCAGAGGCAGTGTCCATACGGTGGCGGCGATCGGGACAGCCACCAGCGATGCCAGCGTCACGGGTAGCCAGTCGAGCCGCCGCACAATGGCAGGTACAGTCACAATTAAGCCCCAAGTGGCCATTACGCTAAGCTGAAAGCCGACATTCCAAATCCAGCATGGATTAATTAGCAAGATGCCAGTAGCGGCCATGATCAGAGCGCCGCTAGGTATCACCCGACGATCCATCGCGATTCCTATCAGCATTGCCAGGCCCATAAGGGCTGCCCGCATGACGCTCAGTTGCAGACCTGTAAGGGCTACATAGACCAGCAAGACCCCACCTCCGACAGTAAGCTGAGTCACGCCAGCACGCGATCGCAGTAATGCCAACACAGTGCCTAATAACAGTGAGACGTGAAAGCCGGATGCGGCGATCGTGTGGGCCAACCCTACTTGGGCAAAAACTGCTTGAATATCGGTCGGTAAGTCAACAGCTTTGCGGCCTAGCGACATGGCGCTCACCAATTGCCCCAACGGACTACCGAGCGCCTGCACCTGAGCCCGCACAATCCGCTGTCGCACCTGCCAGAGGCCCCAAACGGGTGCTTGCTGGAATCTGAGTTCCTCAGCGACAAAGCCGGTAAAAGCTCCCCGCTGGGCTAAATATGCTTGAAAGTCAAAGCCGTTGGGATTCATTGC
>JBCCNE010000504.1:0-3854 GCA_039026015.1 Cyanobacteria bacterium P01_C01_bin.70
ATCAACTGCCCAAATTACGAATCGAGCAGCGATGGAAAGGACGGACGGCAACTTAATTAACTGTTTGCATAGTTTATCAACTGGAGAGGGGCAGATTGTGTGCAGCGCTTTAAGAATTGCAACATTCGAAAATCCCTACAGCTGTCGCTTTCATGTGCAAGCTATGTCGTCACTGCGTCGCCTTTCGACATAATGCGAGAAAAAGCCAAAGCCGTTGCACAGCGCTTTGAGCACCAACCGCACACCGGCAGCAGATAAATCTTCGAGCAGTGCCAAGACGAATATATCCCTGCCGCAGTGCACTAAGGACTATCGTCGCTATTTAGCAATTCAATGCTTATTCCACACAGGTTCTAAATATCAACAAATGACTTGCTCTAATGCCCTTCCATATCAGATGAGCATTAGAGCACAAAGTTGCCAACCTCTGCCAAAGAACTGGTTCTATGACATTGCTTGAATGATGTAGTCAAAGTAAGGTGCAGCTTCACTCGCGTCTTCATCGGACAATAGGTCTAGAGAAGCATCCCTAAGGCAACGAATGGCATCGGCCATACCGGGTACAGGCACACTTAGAGCGTTGTACATCTCACGAACGCCAACCAAGCCAATCCGTTCAATCGGATCTTTATCGCCAGCAATAATGCCGTAGGTGATTAAGCGCAGATACCAGCCATAATCGCGCAGGCAAAGGGCTCGCTGCTTCTGTTCGTACGCATTTCCCCCAGGAGCGATGTAATCAGGATGAAGCTTCCATAGCTCTCGGCTGGCCCGATCAACAACTTTTTTCTCGTTTTCCGATAGGGTCTGAGCAATCTGCAGACGGCGCTTGCCGGTCGAGAGATAAGTTTCGATGCTTTTAAGTTCGCCAATGGTGGGATAGCGCAGCTCATCATCGGCGTTCAAAATGACTTGGCTAACTACAGACATATGGTTATAAAAACTTGGATGAATAACTGCTCAACATTGATAGTGTACAGAGTTCGGCCCTCTCAGGAAAGGAATTTGTAGCCCACATAACGACTTTGAAAGCTTTTTAAGGCATTCATCAGCATTTTTGTTTACACTTCTTAATAGATGCACTCATATTTCGTCTTATGGGCAAGCGGACGCCGCAATCAGGTTTACCTTCTTGGGAAGACGCTCAGGAGCTAGACGCCATCGTAATTGATAAGCGTCCGACGAAACGGGCTGGCCGAGCTAAGGGCAGGCGACGCGATCGCCGTTACGAAAATCGACTATTGCGCACCAGTCTCGATAATGTCGATTTGGCAAAAGATGCGTTGACGGCAGGCTGGGAAGCGGCAGACCGGGAAGATGACCCAACGGCATCGGAGCGGAGAATTCAGGACTGAGAGGTCGCCAGCTTAGCTGACCGTGGCAGTCCACTGGTGCGTGACTCGGGCGAGCCGCTCGCCAAAACTGAGGCAGGTTAAGCGATCGCCCGCATCAATGGCCCCGTCATCATCGTCAGTTGCCATTTCACTTTGCCCCATCACCCCCATAAAGGAGCCTAGGCGATTGACTCCATCGGTCTTACCGGCATAGTGGCTCGGCATATCGCCCACATTGACCCAGTGCATAGAATGCTGAGCAGCGTTGACTGCCATGTAAATCAACGTGCTCTGCTTATCGCCACTGAGGGAACTAGAATGGGTGAATCCCGCCGCGATTTTATCCTTCCACTGTTGAACAAACCAAGCCTCACTCGCGGCATCAATAAATGCTTTGAACTGTGCTGCCACACCGCCCATGTAAGTAGGAGAGCCAAACACGATGGCATCGGCCATGCTCAGCGCTGCCATCATGTCGGCATCACCCCAACGACCATCGGTAATCTGCTGGCCCACAATTCTCAATAGCTGGGCGCTATGTCCGGCTTTTTGCACGCCTTCGGCTATCGCTTGGGCCATCAGGTGAGTATGACCATTCGCCGAAAAATAGACAATTGCGATCGTGGACATCGTTGAAATAACTCCTGAAAATAACTGTCATAGGCTGCACCAGGTAACGGCGGCATTTGCCATCTACCCTATCGCGACCTCACCAAAACGTCTGGGAGCGCAGGTCGGTTATGAATTGAAGCCGGTCCTTTATCAGCTACCGCGGCCGAAAGGGCTAAATACGATGTTGTCGGCACAGCTTCCACAAGTTAGAGGCTAAATGCTCTAAGGCGAAACAGTTTGACAGCGGTTCAAATCACCCTCCTTAGACAATTGCCCCTTCAGTCATGGTGATGCGCCCTGCTGTCGCGTCCATCATGACCTCAATGCCCAACGGCAGCGTGAGAATCGGTTCCATATGCCCGATCGCGGCATTCCACCAGGCAGGAATCCCCAGTGGGGCAATATGGTCAGTCAAGACTTGGGCCAAGGTCAACGCGCCGAAGCCGCCTGAGGGACCGCAGTTAGTGCATTGACCAAACACAAACCCAGCCAGATTATCCAGCACGCCTGCGAGCTTCAGTTGGGTCAACATGCGATCGATACGGTAAATCGACTCGCCAACGTCTTCCAAAAACAGGATGGCCCCAGTCAGGTCTGGCACGTAAGGCGATCCGACAATGCCCGAGAGCACGGATAGATTGCCGCCGTACAGTTTTCCTCGTGCTTGCCCGGACGTGATGGTCTGCACCCGAAAGCGAGTTTGCATCAGGCGATCGCGATCTTCCGCCGCAACAGGATTGGCAAAGCTGAAAGCCTGGCCCTCAAACAAGACTTGCCGAAACGGTTCCGTTTGATCCGGTCGCCAGGCAGTGAGGCCGTTAGGGCCATGAAAGGTGACAAGCCCCGTTTGCGCCGTGATACCCAACAGTAGCGAGGTCAGGTCACTAAAGCCGACGATAATTTTGGGATTTTGACGGATCAAGTCATAGTCCAAATAAGGCAGAATGCGGGCGCTGCCCCAGTCGCCTCGAATCGGCAGCAGAGCGGCAATTTCCGGATCACCAAAAAACTGATTGACATCGGTGGCGCGATCGCGATCGCGACCTGCCAGGTAGCCATACTGATCGAGCGCATGGGTTGCGAGACGTGGCACCAACCCCAGCCCCCGCACTGCATCCGCTACGATATCTACATCCGTTTGGTTAAAGGTCGCTCCCGCCGGGCTGACGATGCCCACTGTGTCACCTGTCCGCAGACGCGGCGGCTTGATCACCGAGGATGTTGCTCCCGAAGCAGCTAGCTGATCAGCGAAAGGCAACGTCGCTGATAATATTCCGAGTCCTGCTAGCAGTTGGCGGCGCGTGGGTAGCTTGCTCATGTGCCTTTGGCCCTTGGGGTCACATCGACTCAATTATCGGGGATGTCGGCAGCATGGTTAGGGATCAGCAGGAAAAAACATCTGGGTGAAGGCAGATTAGTGAGTAGACTCGGTGAGCAGCGAGTTAGAAACCAATCCTTATTTTGAGCATGGCTCTAACCTATTCAGCCAGCTCTATCGTGGGTGAATCTTCAAATTCAGCGTCAGTGAACTGACAAATTTCTGTCGGCTGCAGAGGACACACTGGCGCAGAAAGCGGATTGCCGCGCAGATAGATCCGGTCGAGCATCGTGAAATTTTCGAGTGACTCAATGTTCACAATATTGTTGAACCTGGCATCGATTTTTGATAGCTGCGGCGCTGCGGCGAGACTATTGAGGTCCGCGACTTCGTTCCAAGCGACCACTAGGTAAGACAGGCTATCTAAGGTTGCCAGCGGCGACGGATCGGCGATCGCATTGGCAGCCAGATATAAATCTTGCAGATTGTCTAATTCGGCCAGGGCCGACACATCGTAAATCAAATTTGATGAGAGTTCGAGCCAGGTGAGCTGCTCTAAACCGGTCAAGGGACTCAAATCAACGATGTAG
>JBCCNE010000505.1:0-3853 GCA_039026015.1 Cyanobacteria bacterium P01_C01_bin.70
GCCATGCAGCAGGCGGATATGCCCCTCTTGCTGCACGGGGAAGTGACTGACAGGGGCGTGGATGTGTTTGATCGCGAGAAACGCTTTATCGAAAGGCAGTTGATTCCGCTCAGACAGCGGTTTCCCCACCTGCGAATTGTGCTTGAGCACATTACCACTGCCGATGCAGTACAGTTTGTAATGGCAAACGACAATGTGGCCGCAACCATCACGCCGCAGCATCTGCTGTTCAACCGTAATGCGCTCTTCCTGGGAGGCCTTCGTCCCCACTTTTATTGCCTGCCAATTTTGAAACACGAAGAGCATCGTCAAGCCATTTTGCACGCGGCAACCTCCGGCAATCCTAAATTTTTTCTAGGCACGGATAGTGCTCCTCACACCCGCTACAGCAAGGAAACGGCCTGCGGCTGTGCGGGTTGCTTTACGGCTCTGCATGCTATGGAGCTTTATGCAGAAGCGTTTGAGAGCGTTGATGCCCTCGATAAATTAGAAGCGTTTGCCAGCTTTCACGGCCCCGATTTTTATCGACTGCCCCGCAACACCGAGCACATCACGCTGACTAAAACCCCTTGGCGCATTCCCGATGAAGTGCCCCTGACCGAATCTGGCCTAGTACCGCTGCAAGCCGGGGAAATGATGGCCTGGCAGGTGATGTGATAGGACAGGTTACCCTGCGGGAAAGGCAAAGCCCTACAGAATTCAAAGTTCTGAATTAGTTCTTGGTTTTTAGTTCTCGGTTCTTGGTTCCCGGTTGGGCTTGTGGGCAAGATGCTGACCCTATGCCCCTAAAGCCCTCCGGGCAGGCTCCGCCTTTCTTGAATGCCGTCAGGCTATACACCCCATCACCGCCTAAGGCTGCTTTTGCTCGACGCCAAAGCCGGCTAACAGTACATTCGTCAACGGGGCATGATCGACTGGGGGACGCTGGTAGTTGAGAATGCGGCGAATGCGTAGAGCAGGGTTAACCAGCGTAATGGAATCGACGGAAACCACCTTGGTGTAGCGGGTGGTCATGAGCAATTCACGATTGCTGAGCCCAAAGCGGAAATGCGAAATAATTGGCTTGGCTTCTTCGTAGGCGCGATCGCGCAAATAATCGCCTTCAAGATAGTCTTGCTCTTCTAGCTTCGGCACAAACAGCATTCGCAGCTCTTGACTGACCTCTTCGCCGGTTTCTGATACGGTGTGGAAGCCCAAGCGGAAGCCGGGCATAGTCTCAACATTTTCCACGTCGCCATATTGATTATCGGCGAGCACTTTTTCCTTGAGTTCTCGGGTGATGGGGGCCACAGCAAATTCCGTGCGAGATCGCTCCACTTCTTGGTGGCTGAGATAGTGATAGGTGCGCTCAGTCGCCCACTGGCCGACGCAACATTCAAAAAAGTCGTAAAACGGCTGAATACTCATTGTGCGATCGCTCTTGACCAGTAATCTCTGTAATGCATCGTAGGGTATTCTGCCGACAGTTTCCCAGCTTGGAACCACTAGGCTTTAAGTATTATCCAGAGAATTCATGGCCCATAGGGTAAACACCAACCCGACAAAGTGCGCCAGTAAGACGTTGGTGTTAGCTTGAATCACGAAAATATCCAAGGGTTGCACGTATTGGCTCACGCTGTTAGGCGCGCCAAAGACGGCTGCCCCCTGCGGCTGCGAGAGCGCTTTAGCCAGCAGCGCCCCCACGGTGGCTTCGGCTCCGATTAGGGTGGTCAACATGCCCCCCAAACTGATAAACAGGCCGATGCGCAAACTCCGGATGATGGCCTTCGGCTTTGGGCGCTTAGCGTTGTCTCGGCTACGTAGTTGACGACTTAAGCGGGTATAGCGGAAAGCCCAAAAGGCGCTAATAAAAACGGTGACTTGACCCACCGAAGTAAACAACAGCCCGGCCCCGGCCCCCGGATTATTGCCGCCGTTACGAGCCGACAAGCTGGCGATCGCAAAGATCAAGGCCAAGCTAGCGATGACGCCTAGCGCCAACTGCGCCCAGAAGCTAATCCACCCAAAGCGACGGAAAGCGCTCGAAATGCGGCGAATGGCAGGGGGCAAGGAATACTCTAGCTCGGGAGTCATGAACGGCAGAAAAGTCTTGGCTTAATGCAGACGGTTGCTCATTGTCACCGCTACAGTTGTGATTCTAGACCACTCCCGGTGCGGATTCTCCGATTTGAAAAAAGAGCGGCACAATAGTTAAAACAAGACTGATGCACTAGTCCTGTTGTCTTTTGCCTTCTGGAAGATGTTGAATCCGATAACTGTGTTTCTAAGCTAGTGAGGTACAAAATCACCTAAAGCCATTGTGCTTCAGGTGAGTGTCATACTTACCAGAGCAAGGAAATGCTGTCGCTCCGCCGTGAAGGGGTAGAGGCCGTTGTTCAGATTAGCTGCATCAGTCTAAAAGTTGTTCGCTGCCCCCTTTAGGAGGTTTCCGTATGGTGCGATCGTTTGACCAATACACCGATCAGATTATTGAACTGGTGGCTCATTATCGCGATCGCGTTGATTTTCTCTCCGTTCGCCTTGAAGAATCAGAAGGCACCGATATTCTGCTGCGGGGCGGCAAGGTCGAAACGCTGAGCGAAGGCATTTCCCTGGGGGGCCAGGTGCGCGCCTGTCATCGAGGCGGCTGGGGATTTGCCAGCTTTAATCAGCTGGCCGATTTGTCAGAGCGCATTGAGGGCGCTATTCACGCGGCTCATTTGGTAGGCGACGACGAAACCCTGCTGGCCCCTATTGAACCGGTGCAGACGCGATCACAACTGGCCATGACGGGCACCAGTCCTCGCCATATTCCCCTGATGCAAAAAAAGCGCCTTTGCACCCATTACGACGAGATTTTGCAAAGCATTGATCGCCGCATTACTACTACGTCCGTGCGCTATGGCGATGTCACCCAGCACCTGCTGCTGGTCACCTCAGAAGGGACACAGGTTGAACAAAGCTGGTCCGATATGGAGCTGCGCCTGGCGGCCACTGCCCGCAATGGCGACACCGTTCAAACCGGACGGGAAACCAATGGTTCACGGCGAGCTTTCGAAGATCTGCAAAACTTGGATTTGCAGGTGCGCAGCGCTGCGGAACGGGCGGTGGCGGCGCTAGACTTGCCGCCAGTTAAAGGCAAGACCTATGACGTGGTCATTGATCCCGTCTTGGCGGGGCTGTTTGTCCACGAGGCGTTTGGCCACCTTTCGGAAGCCGATATGGTCTACGAAAATCCCGATTTGCTGGAGGTCATGACCCTGGGACGTCGGTTCGGTCCCGATGACCTACAGATTTTTGATGGGGCGGCGCTGGAAGGCCATCGCGGCAGTTATTACTACGATGACGAAGGCTGTCCGGCCACCACGACTCATCTGATTCAAGATGGTCGCCTGGTAGGGCGGCTGCACTCCCGCGAAACCGCTGGACGACTGGATGAGCAGCCGACGGGCAATGCCCGCTGCATCAGCTATCACTATCCGCCGCTGGTGCGTATGACCAACACCTGGATTGGTCAAGGCAAAACCCCCGTGGCCGATCTATTTACGGGCATTCGCGAGGGCGTTTATGCCAAAAACTGGATTGGCGGCATGACTAACGGAGAAATGTTCACCTTTACCGCTGGGGAAGCCTGGATGATTCGCGACGGCCAACTGGCAGAGCCCGTGCGGGATGTCACCCTATCGGGTAACGTATTTCGCACGCTGGCGGATATCGAGGGCATTGGCGACGACTTCTACTGGGATGAGTCTGGTGGCTGTGGCAAGGCAGGGCAGAGCGGTCTTCCCGTAGGCTGCGGCGGGCCCAGCCTGCGCATTCGGAATGTGGTTGTGGGCGGAGAAGCCTAGATCAGTGCTGCGCCTTTCCCAAGGAC
>JBCCNE010000506.1:0-3853 GCA_039026015.1 Cyanobacteria bacterium P01_C01_bin.70
CTGTCTGACAATCCGGTTTGAATGGCCTCAACAACAGCCGGCGCATCCAAAATTTGACCTTCTTGAAAAGCGCCTTCCGGCAATTCTACGGAGGTTCTTGTCTCAAGCTTAAGCTTTTGCCCCTGTTTTCGCACCTGGGCAAGATTAACTCGCTCAGGCGTAAGCTCGACGCCAACACTCTGACGCTTAGATGAAAATAGGGACTGAATAATATTCACCGCCGTCTCCGTTTATGCCTTCATTGCCAAAACGAATCATCAACAATCCTCACAGCACGCTATTCAAACATGCGGGGATCAACAAAAATTGTGCTGATGTATGGTACACAATTTAAGTCAGAATTGCCACAGCGATAAACAAGATACAAACCTTAAAAGATTAACAGCAACTAGCGATGCTGCTGTGATTTCAAAATGCACCATTAGCGTGATTTCTCAACCAGCTTTATCTTGCTCAAACGAGCTGGGCAATGCCAACAAATTCGCATACCGTTCTAAAGGCAAATTGCCTGTTTTCCTGTAGAACATTGCACCAACTTAACTTGATCAGTTTGCGTCAAATCAAGTGGATAACTACACCCTGATTTTTAGACTGACGGTTCAAAATCAGGCCTTAAGTAGCTCTTTTGACCTGTGTAGAAACAACAGCCTTTGATCGGTTAATCTGCTCACAACGGTGTTTAGGTTAACCGATTCACCTGAGATGTTACACACAATTTTGAAAAGTGAACCATTTAATATAGGAAAAATCTGCAAAAATCCTCGTTTTTTCCGTTGATTTCTCTGGTGTCATGACTGAATTTGCGACAATTGCTGCCCATTCCTCTTGGGGAACTCCGACTCTAGAAGCCGCTAAACGCTTGCTGTTAATGGGATCTGGCGAACTGGGGCGAGAAGTTGCCCTGGAAGCAATGCGGCTCGGCATTGAGGTGATCGCCGTTGACGCTTATGCCCATGCTCCCGCCATGCAGATGGCACACCGTAGTCATGTCATCAACATGCTCGACGGCGATAGTGTCCGCCAATTGGTTGAAGTGGAAAAACCTGACTTGATTGTGCCGGAAGTAGAGGCGATCGCCACCGATACCCTTGTTGCTCTGGAAGCCGAAGGCTGGAACGTCATTCCCACCGCCAAAGCCACTCGCCTCACCATGAACCGCGAAGGCATTCGCCGACTCGCGGCGGAGGAACTGCAGCTGCGCACCTCTCCTTACCGCTTTGCCGGGTCCCTGGAGGAGTATCGGGCTGCTGTTAAGAACATCGGTTTGCCCTGCGTCGTCAAGCCCATTATGAGTTCGTCCGGGAAGGGACAAAGCCTCGTGCGATCGCCCGAGGAAATTGATGCCGCCTGGGATTATGCCTACAAGGCTGGTCGCGGTAAAGCCCAGCGCGTCATCGTCGAAGGTTTCATCCAGTTCGACACCGAAATCACTCTGCTCACCGTTCGCGCCCAAGACGGCACTTGCTTTTGTCCCCCCATTGGCCATCGCCAAGCAGACGGCGACTATCGCGAGTCTTGGCAACCCTGCCCGCTGCACCCCGACACGCTGCGCGAATGTCAGCGCCAGGCTCGCGCCATCACCGATGCCCTGGGCGGCTGGGGGTTATTCGGCGTCGAATTGTTTATTGCTGGGGCGCCAGATCAGCCTCAAACCGTCTACTTCAGCGAAGTCAGCCCGCGCCCCCATGACACCGGCATGGTGACAATGGTGAGCCAAAATATGTCGGAATTTGAGCTGCACGTCCGCGCCATTACGGGCCTGCCCATTGGCAAAATTCAACTGCTGCAGCCTGGTGCCTCAGCCGTCATTCTGGCCCCAGGTGACAGCAACCAGCCTCGCTATGCCGGCATCGCCGACGCCCTCTCTATCCCTACCAGCAAGCTGCGACTGTTTGGCAAACCCCGCTGCCACAGTAATCGCCGCATGGGTGTGGCTCTCGCCCTGGGTGAGTCAGTCACAGAAGCTCGGGAAAGGGCGATCGCTTGCGCCAGCAAAGTGCAAGTTTTGCTTTAGGCTTTTATTTGAGTTCAGAATTCGGAGTTCAGAATGCAGACTATTTTCAGAATGCAGACTATTAGGATATGGCGGAACTCAACCAGTTAGCCCGGATTGGGCAGGAAAGGCAACCGGTTTTTGCTGAAACTAAATTGATGTTTTTGAGTTCTTAGAATATGGGCGCGGTGCGTCGCGGCGCTGATGGTACCCTCCCCATCTAATCTGCGCCCCTGCCACTCCACCACCTTGCACAGACAAACGACCATTCGTCCCAGCCTTTTCCATCTACCCTGCTACCCTAAACACCCTGCCATTCATATCCATCTACCCCTACCTCTATCATGCTCACCTTCCCTCGTCCTTGGAAACGTTTTGGCCTGCTGCTGCTGATCGGGTTATTCGCCAGCTGGTTGATTAGCTGCGGCAATCCCAACAGCGCCAACACCGATGGCTCCCAAGAAGTGGAATTTTGGACGATGCAGCTACAGCCTGATTTCACCGATTATTTCAATGAGCTGATTGCAAATTTTGAAGCCGAGAATCCTGACATTACCGTGCGCTGGATTGACGTACCCTGGGGCGATATGCAGAGCAAGATTCTCACTGCCGTTTCGGCAGGCACGGCTCCCGACGTGGTGAACCTCAATCCAGATTTTGCCTCTCAACTCGCGGGTAAAAAAGCCTGGTTGCCTCTGGACGATCGCGTCTCGGCAGCCGATAAATCCCTATATCTAGATAAAATTTGGCAGGCGAACACTTTAGACGGCGAAAGCTTCGGCTTTCCCTGGTATCTCACCACCCGAGTCACCCTCTACAACACAGAAATCTTCGAAGCCGCTGGGGTAACTGAGCCCCCCACCACCTACGAAGAACTGGCCACCGTCGCCCAGCAAATCAAAGACGAAACTGGCAAATACGCCTTCTTTATTTCTTTTGTGCCGGAAGATGCGGCTGATGTCCTGCAGTCGTTTGTGCAAATGGGCGTGCCCCTAGTAGATGAAAACGGCAGTGCCGCTTTCAATACGCCGGAAGGCAAAGCCGTCTTTCAATATTGGACGGACCTCTACAAGCAGAAATTGCTGCCTCGCGAAGTGCTGACTCAGGGACACCGCCGCGCGGTCGAAATGTATCAGGCAGGCGACACCGCCATTCTGGCATCGGGGGCAGAATTTCTCAGCACGATTGAAAACAATGCCCCAGACATTGCGGCAGCGACGGCTAGCGCACCTCAAATCACGGGGGCAACGGATAAGAAAAATGTGGCGGCGATGAATTTGGTGATTCCGCAGTCAACGGACGTGCCCGAGGCGGCGCTCAAATTTGCCATGTACGTGACCAACGATGACAATCAGCTGTCGTTTGCCAAGGCCGCAAATGTACTGCCCTCAACGACGCAGGCGCTAGCAGACAGCTATTTTGCGGAGCCACCTGCCAATGCCGAACCGGTGGCGATCGCCCGCTCGGTTAGTGCCGGACAAATGCCGGATGCCGAAGTGCTGATTCCCGCGATGGAGGATGTGAAAGTCTTGCAAAAGGCTATCTACACCAACCTGCAGGCCGCCATGCTAGATCAAAAGACGGTTGATCAGGCCGTCGCTGATGCGGCTGCGGAATGGGACGCCCGCTAGCGATCGCCGCCTCAAGGTGCACCCAAATCATGATGGCGAAGCCGATATTCGGTCGAGAGCCTGGCGGCAACCGGATATTTCACGGTGCAGCCGCTCAGATCGCTTATACTCAGATCTTGCACCAGTCTCAAGTGAGACAGTAGTTCAAAACTATCCGATTATCTGAGAAAACAGGCGTGGTGTACCAACGGTTCAAATGATGGTTGCAACCCCCGCCCAAGACTTAGTC
>JBCCNE010000507.1:0-3832 GCA_039026015.1 Cyanobacteria bacterium P01_C01_bin.70
ACGGGTTGAGAAGATTGAGTAATCATTTTGACTCCTTGCAGGTAGTGAGTAGTGATTGCGTTGATTCACTTGACCCACACCGTAGGGAGCGATCGAGAATCGACCGGGAAGCAAAGGGGAAAAACTGGGAAAGATTTAGGATTAACCGCTGGCTATGAGCTTGTTCATTAGAAATAGTTGAGGCTACGGCAGAAGCAGGACGCCCATTCTAGGCTGCTTGAAGTTTGGCGGCAGCACAATCCTCAAACTGGATGACTGATGGGTTCCCATCAGCATCTCTCTCCCCTAGTTAAATCACCTCCGGCTTTGTCGGAGGTGATTTAACTAGGAGAGAGCGGGTGTGGTTAGAGGCTTACAAGCAAGCGGGCATTAAGTACTGACCACCCTACATTGCCGGTCATACTCTGCTGAGTCATGGCATTGAGTATAAAGGTTGGTCATTGCCTCAACCGGCACAAATTGCGGGACACACCAGCCCTCGCATGGTGGCTGAGACCTATGAACATATGCAATCGACCTCAATTACCAGAGTTTTGAAGGCTTGCACAGGTTCAGGAGAATCCCAGCTGAATTATCTGGGTATTTGCTCTCCCTGCAAGCCAGAGTAAGTTTCTTCAAGCGCGGCTGCTAGAGGGGTTGGGATAGACACTTTTCTTTCGATACAGTTACCTCCTCTTCGCCTGCAAAAATTTCTGTTTCAACGCTAACTACAGCGTAAATTAAGTTTTTTGACCTTTATGGACAGAGGCTTGATCCCCCAACCCCCTTAAAAAGGGGGCAGCCCAACCCTGAACGTGAATAGCCCCTTTTTCAAGGTGGCGGCGACAGCGGGGGATCGAATTACGACCGCTGCGATACCTCAAAAAATTTAGTTTACAGATTACTAACTGCATTAGGGGCTGTCATCATTTAACGCTCAACTCCTTATGCTGAAAGTAGTTCAGCCCCTAGCGGGTGTTGCAGAGCGGGCGCGATAATGCCGATGCCGCAAGTATTCTGGATTTAATTGATGAAGCGCCCTAGGGCACAGAACAGAGGAGTTACAGCATCCTGCGCGGTCCTCGTCCTTAATATCAAAGTCATGCAAATCGCTGAATCATTTGGTTAGAAAAAAGAAAGTTTTGGTGTGTATCCCCCGTTTAGAGTGCTCTACCCAGTTCAAAGCCTATGTCAACTTTCAAAGACGTCTTTATCTCCTATGGTCGTGCTGATAGTAAAGCGCTGGCGAGTCAGCTCAGTAAACGCCTGTCGGCCATGGGGGTCTCGGTATGGTTTGATTTTGACGACATTCCGCTAGCGACTGATTTTCAAGAACGGATCGACAATGGCATCGCCAGAGCCCACAACTTTCTCTATATCATTTCACCCTCGTCGGTAAACTCGCCCTACTGTGACAAAGAGCTGCAGCTAGCTCTGAAGTACGGAAAGCGGATTATTCCACTGATGCATGTGGAGGAAATCTCCGCGCAAACCTGGAAACGGCGTAACCCGCAAGGGACTAAAGCCGAGTGGCAAGCGTTCAAAGCCGCTGGCAAGCATCGCAGTTTTGAAAATCTGAACGAAACGGCAAGAAAGCTCAACTGGGTGGCGTTCCGGCCAGGGGACGATGTTAAAACCTGGCTCCAGAACTTGGCAGCTCTATTTCACCAAGAGCAAGACTATGTACAGCATCACACTCAGTTACTGACGCAAGCGCTGGATTGGGCACGCCACCACCGACAAACCCGATATTTGCTGGTCGGTACAGAGCGCCAGGAAGCAGAAACGTGGCTCCAAAGTCGTCTAACGGATGAAGCACTCCCCTATCCGTCACCGGTGCACTGCGAGTTCATTACCGAGAGCATCAAGAACGCCAACAACCTGATGACGCAGGTGTTTCTCTGCCATTCTGACAACGACCAAGACAGTGCCGAGCAAATTCGTCAGTCCTTACTGCGTCGAGGCATTACGGTTTGGAACTACCGCACCGATATTCAAACCAGTCAAGACTATACCAACGCCATTG
The DNA here is from genome assembly GCA_039026015.1 of Cyanobacteria bacterium P01_C01_bin.70. Taxonomy (GTDB): domain Bacteria; phylum Cyanobacteriota; class Cyanobacteriia; order Phormidesmidales; family Phormidesmidaceae; genus Halomicronema. The sequence goes on from JBCCNE010000507.1 coordinate 2,006, forward strand.
CTCAAGGCATTGAAGAAGCCGACAACATCATCTTTATGCTGTCGCCGCATTCGGCTAATTCATCCTATTGTCAGTATGAATTAAAGCAGGCGTTGAGTTTACATAAGCGCGTGATTCCGGTGTTGGCTGCGCCCGTTGAGCCGGAGCAAGTGCCCGCGAGTTTGCGATCGCTCCAGTACATTAACCTGACGGATAACGCCGAAGGCATCGATGACACGTCGGACGATGCTGAACGGCTGAAGCGGCTCAATTACCAGTCGGATGAAAGCGAACTGCTGAAGCTGCTCGATAGTGACGCGGCTTACCATGCTGAGCACAAAACCTGGCTAACTCAGGCCCTGAAGTGGGAGCGGCAACAGCACGAACCCGCGATGCTGCTGCGGGGGTATAACCTGCACCAAGCGGAAAACTGGCTAAAGGTCGCCCGCAACCACAGCTATCCGCCCACCGAGCTGCAAGCAGAGTTTATCGCGGACAGCCTACGCCAGCCGCCTAGCATGTCTTCTGATGTCTTTATTTCCTATTCGCGGGTGGATTCCGACTTTGCCCGCAGGCTGAATGAGGCATTGCAAATTCAGGGTAAGCGTACCTGGTTTGACCAGGAAAGCATTGCCAAGGGAACTGACTTTCAGCAGGAAATTTACCGGGGTATTGAAAGTTCCGATGTGTTTTTGTTTGTGCTTTCGCCCCAGTCGATCAGCTCGCCCTACTGCGCTGATGAGGTGGAATATGCCGATCGCTTGAACAAGCGCATTGTGACAGTGCTACATCGTCCAATTGATACCGACGATTTGCATCCGGTGTTGAAAAAGATTGATTGGCTCGACTTTCGCGATCATGACGGTGACTTCCAGGTCAATTTTCAGCACTTGCTGCGGACGCTAGATACGGATCGAGCGCACCTGGAGGTTCATACTCGCCTGCTGGGGCGAGCACTGGAATGGGACCGGAGCAGTCGCGATGAAAGCTTGCTGCTGCGAGGCAAGGATTTAGACACGGCGGAACAGTGGCTAAAAGAGAATGCTGAGATCGAGCCGAAGCCGACCGGACTACAGCAGGAGTACGTGCGCGCCAGTCGAGCGAGGGAAGACGCTCAGAAAGCCGCAGAGAGAAAACTCCGGCGCGGCACCTGGATTGGGGGTGTCGCTGCCACAGTGGGAATTGCGATGGCAGTAGTCGCTGGCTGGTTGGCCAAAGACGCCGCTAACCAACGACAATTAGCCCAAACGGCAACCCGCTTAGAACTTGCTGGCGTCACTGCCTACCGGCGGCTTGAGTTTGATCAGGTAGGGGCTTTGCTGAAAGCCATCGAGGCGGGACGAGAGCTAGAAACTGTTGTAGAAAAAACCAGGTTAGAACATGTTTCTGACTATCCCGCCGCCAGCCCGCTAATGGCTCTACGGCAGATACAGCAGGCGACAACTAAGATTCCCAATCGCTTGCTAGCTCATGAAGATTGGGTCAATCACGCTAGCTTTAGCCCTGATGGGCAGCAGATGGTGATGGCGTCAATGGATGGCACCGCGCGGCTGTGGAACCTGGAGACCGGAGAGTCCATCGTGCTCGAAGGCCATGAAGATACGGTCTATCACGCTAGCTTTAGTCCTGATGGTCAGCAGGTGGTGACGGCGTCAAGGGATGGGACGGCGCGGCTGTGGTCAGTGGAGACCGGAGAGTCCACCGTGCTCGAAGGTCATGAAGCGGGGGTCTATCACGCTAGCTTTAGTCCTGATGGTCAGCAGGTGGTGACGGCGTCAAGGGATGGGACGGCGCGGCTGTGGTCAGTGGAGACCGGAGAGTCCACCGTGCTCGAAGGTCATGAAGCGG
>JBCCNE010000508.1:0-3822 GCA_039026015.1 Cyanobacteria bacterium P01_C01_bin.70
ATGTCGGGAATCGCCGCCGGCAGCAGGGTGCTCTTCAACCGGCCTTTTTTGGGCTGCAAAGGAGCCAGGGAACCAACATCGCACACCTTCACACAACGAGGCACCTCGATATCATCACAACCATCACAGAGGGTGGGGTCAATCCAGTAGCCTTCAACCGCTTCGTCATGCGGTTTGATGGCACCGTTAGGACATTCGGGTTGACAAGAGTCACAAGCAACACAATCTTCTTTAATGGTGTAAGGCATGGCGAAAGACTTCTTGGGGAAGAAGTGATGGCACAACCAGAGCTAGCTCAATCCAGATAACAGCAAACTCAAGAAACCGGATCCGGAAATCTCAAAAGCGTCATGAGTCTGCAATCGCAGCAGAAGTCAATATTGACTTCTGCTATATTTACGTCTGCTATCGATAGATTCTAACCATCGACAAGCATAGATATTTAGCGATAGTTATTGCGGTTTCTATTGCTAGCTAGAGATACCAACTTGGATGGGCCTCAATTTATATCTTTCATTACAGTTTTAGATTCTTTTCACCACCAATTAGGATAAGCGTTCAGGGTAAACGACTTGGCATATAATTATGTTTTTCTAATTACATTCGCTGCTCCGAATACCTAATAGGCGCTAACAATATTTCTGACTTTTACATAAGAAAACTTTTCTTCATGAGCTGTATTTGTTTTGAAATATTGTCTTGGAACGCACACAAAACACTCTTTTAGCAATGCAAAATTCCTTTGTTGATTGAATAGCCACAATTTAGATTGAATTTTAAGACTTTTAATTTTGATAGAAAGCCATTTTCGTGGATTTTCTGATATTGTAGAGAACTAAGAGAGTGTGCAAGAAAACCCATCTTTTGGTTTGGCGATCCGACTGTTTGCGGTGATGCTGAACGGCTGGTGGATAACGTTGCAGAATCTGACTTCTTGCCATGTCTCAACAGAATTTGCGGGGGTTGTCCGTTCAGCCGGCGTCTGCACAGGAGCTTTTAGCCGCCGCTGCCGAAAATTGGCAGGACACCTCCATTTCGGCGCGCTACGTTCGGGCGGCTTTAGCTGGAGATGCCGAACTTGATGTGCTCATTAGTGCTTATCGCTACTACTTCTATAAAAGTGAGGCAGCGATGGCTTTGCAGATGGCGATCGCGGTGTGCAATCGCGTTCAAGCAGCCGAAAAATGGCCATCGGATTGGGCTAGTCTCAAGCCCATTTTGCAAGCCCAATTAGCCACCCCCAATGTCCGCCTCTATGTCAATGCCTACATCGCTTCTGGATATTTGCAGGCGCGCTTAGGCCATTTGGCAATCGCTCAAACCATTGCCAAACAGGTGCAGCAATTGCAAGCCCAAGAATTTGGAGCCGATATCCTGCTTGGCATTTTGAATCCACCCCTGGATGAGGAGGAATGAATCGTGACAATCGTTGTTTTTTTCGAAAAGCCTGGATGCATCGGCAATGCCAGGCAGAAGTATTTGTTGCAGGCTGCGGGCCATCGATTGCAAGTGCAAAATCTTCTAACTGAGCTGTGGACGCCGGAAAAATTGCGGCTTTTCTTTGGCGATCGCCCGGTATCGGAATGGTTTAACCCCACGGCCCCGCCGATCACTCATGGCGAAATCCATCCCGAAAATCTCGATGCCGATGCAGCTTTGCAGCTCATGATTCAGCAGCCGATTTTGATTCGTCGGCCTTTGATTCAAGTCGGCGATCGCTATGCCGCTGGCTTTGACCTGGCTGAAATTAATGCCTGGATCGGTTTAGCTCCCAGTCCTGATTTGACCCGGGACGTGGAAACCTGTCCCAAAACCATAGCAGTTTGAAAACCGTAATTTTGGGCACCAAATTTTGCAGTTTGCAGTTTTGCCGGCAAAAGATTTTGCTCAAACGACTCCCCTGACTCCTGGAGACTACTGGCCATGATGACTTTACAAACCCAAGATGCGACCGCGATTGCCAGGGATTTTTTGATGACAGATTTGGAAATTCCCGAGGCTGATCAAGACTTTTTTGCCGTGCTGTCGACCCGAGCCTCTGGTAGTGAATGGTACGTCGTCGAAATTGGCGTTGAGGGACTGCCAGACAAGTGGGTTCTGCAAGTGTTTGATACCGGTGTCTGCGACCCCTGCTACACGTTTTCTTCACCGATGCCCGCTGGCGAAGATGCCGATTTAGAGGAGTTTCCCCCGGCCATTGCCGAGGCCATCACAACGGAACGAAACGGCGGCCGCATTTGACTGTCATCGTCGGGAGAATTGCCAATGAGCTTTGCCTTACCGCCCGAAGATCGCCCTGCCGATTCCCCCGGTGATCGGGATGCCTTGCTGCGGCGACAGCTCGAACTGTCAACCCAAGCGCATTTCTTTGAAGCCTGCAACGGCTCCATTCAATCATTGTTGATGGAGTGCCGCCGCTGGGACATCAGCCTGGCCAAAGGATTGCTGTTAATCATTCACTGCCCCGACGCTATGACCAACTGGCGGGTGCTGAATCGCATTGCCGCGATCGCGGCTGTCCTTGCCCAATTTAGTGCGCCAGCAAAAATTCGCGTCTATCCGCCCAAGGGGCAGGGCGACCCCTTTGATATGCGCGTCGACGAACGGTCTGAATATCGCGATGGTCGGCAGAGTCACCCCTAAAGCACCAGTTCGGCAAATCCCTGAACTGAGACGACAAGCCGACGCAAACACTGTCCACCCCCACCCGAGGAACTGATGATGGTCAACCAACCGATTTCTGAGGAAGTTGCTTTTAGAATTGCCTTGGCGGCTAGAGCCTTACCCAACGTGTCTGTGGGAGAGCTGATCGCCGCCTTGCAGACGACTCTTGACGATACGCTGACGGAAGCATCGTTGAGCAAGCTGACGGTAACTCAACTCAAACGGTCTTTCGGCAATATTTTCGAAGTGGATGGAGAGTGGGAAGGCGAAGCGGCTGACAATCAAGATATTGCCGCTTTCAAAGAGGCTGTTCGCATCCTCTGGGGTGAAACCGACCAGTGTGAGCAGTCCCTACCCATTGAGCCCTATCAAGATGGGGATATGCCTAATTCCATTAGGATTGCCGTTGCTTCGAATACGGGCGAAAAACTGGACGGACATTTCGGTTCTTGTCATCGCTTTTTGGTCTATCAGCTATCAGCCGACGATGTCAAACTCATTGATGTGCGCTCTGCCTTGGAGGCTGATCTCAGCGATAACAAAAATCAGTTTCGGGTCAATCTCATCAAGGATTGTCCGGTTCTATACGTGGCCTCAATTGGCGGTCCCGCTGCGGCCAAGGTGGTGCAGTCAAATATCTATCCCATGAAAGTGGAACAAGGTGGAGAGGTTCGAGAAATTCTCGCAGACTTACAGCGGACAATCGCCACCTCCCCTCCTCCTTGGCTGGCCAAAATTCTAGGGGTTGATGCCAATAAGCGCGTGAAAAACTATCAGGCCACGAGTTAATTGAGCCCAATCGTTCTAAGGAATTGTCATCTTGAGATGTTCTCAATTCCTTGTCAAATTTGGTGAAAGCAATCAGAAACCTGGCGGGGTTTCTATCCTCTTATCTCTCCACAGGTCAGACCTATGAGCATGTCTCCGAACAAGCAGCGTATTCAAGAAATTCAACAACTTACCGGATTACGACCCACCCACTTTGCCGATCTCATTCGAGTTGCGCAGATTATTTACAATCCCAGCGGCGGCGTTTCGGGGTTGGTCGTTCAAGTTAATTGGCTAGACTTTGAAATTTCTGAAACGGTGGCGTCAAATTTATATGCCCTGGGCTACAAGTATCGGTACGAATCGCCCCACGTTGACCTGGATATCGTG
>JBCCNE010000509.1:0-3818 GCA_039026015.1 Cyanobacteria bacterium P01_C01_bin.70
CGCCCCGCGAAGTCTGCAAAATTTTGCTGGACTACTACGACCGCACCTACCGTTATGACTTAGAACGTCGTCAAAAGGTCATTCCCCAGATTGATCTGGCAGGGCATGATCCGGTAATGGCCGCTCGGCGGCTGCTGGAAAAATCTTCCTTTCTGGTCTCTACCGGCGCATCCCTAAAACAATAGGCTTTAGCAAGTCGGGGCAAATCGCTTACCCTAAGGCGAGAACCCATGACGGTGAGCTGGTGCGGCCATGTTTCTCAAGTCGCTCGATCTGCGGCACTTTCGCAATTACGACACTCAGCGGGTGGCCTTTGCAGCTCCCAAAACCATTTTGCTGGGCGAAAATGCCCAGGGCAAATCGAACCTGTTGGAATCGGTTGAACTGTTGGCAACGCTCAAGTCTCATCGCACCAGCCGCGATCGCGACCTGATTCAAGACGGCTTTTCTACTGCCCACATCAGCGCTGAAATCAGTCGCGACGTGAGCCAGGCCGATGTGGCAATTGTGCTGCGGGATAAAGGGCGCCGCACTGTGATCCGCAGCGGTGAAAAGCTGCGCCGCCAGCTCGACTTTTTGGGCGTGCTCAACGCCGTTCAGTTTTCTAGTCTAGATCTTGACTTAGTGCGCGGTGGTCCCGGTGAGCGGCGCGCCTGGCTTGATCTGCTGCTGATGCAGCTCGAACCCGTTTACGCCTACATTTTGGGACAATATCAGCAGGCGCTTAAGCAGCGCAATGCTCTCCTAAAGCAGGACAATCCTCCCGCCGATGCAGCTCAACTCGCCCTGTGGGATGCGCAGCTTGCAGCCCTGGGAACGCGGGTGATGCGGCGGCGATCGCGGGGGATATCCCGCCTCGCACCTATTGCCCAACACTGGCACCGCGCTATCAGCGGGGATACTGAAGAGTTGACCCTGACCTATGCGCCCAATGTCTGGTTGACAGAGGATGATCCCCAGGTCATCCAGTCGGCGTTTTTAGAGAAAATTCAGCAGCGGGCGCTGGCTGAGCGCCATCAACATACCAGCCTCGTCGGCCCCCATCGTGACGATATCGACTTCGCCATCAACGCCACGCCTGCCCGTCAGTATGGCTCCCAGGGCCAACAGCGAACGCTGGTGCTGGCCCTTAAATTAGCTGAACTAGAACTGATTGAGACCGTCGTTGGCGAACCGCCGTTACTATTGCTGGATGATGTCTTAGCCGAACTCGACCTAAAGCGACAAAATCAGCTGCTGGAAGCAATCGGCGATCGCTTTCAAACCTTAATTACAACCACTCATTTAGGCGCTTTTGACGCTAACTGGCTCAAGCTGTCTCAGGTTTACCACGTTAAAGCAGGCCAAATCATCATCCAAACTTAGGCCGTCCCTAACCGGCAGGAATATTTAGCCCTTAACCGATGCGATCACTGTCTCAAAATTGATGGTTCTCAAAGCGCTCTTCTGTCAAACGGCCTTCTGTCTTCTCACTGTTTCCGCTTGTTCCATCGGTGCGGTTTAGACAGCCGCTGTCCTGTGGCCACTGTTGCCAACCCTCTACCGGTCGTGGGCCGTCTGCTGAGCGCAATGTTTGGGCAGCTGGACAAAACGGTGCCAGCAGATGCATCTCCCTGTCGGCAAAGCTAGCGGCTAAACGAACCTTAGCGATCGCTTTTCCTGTATCTGGCAGCGCGTTTCCACCCCAGTAAGTTAAGGCGGGATCCTTGGCCAAAAAGCTCAAAAACCATAGCAGTAGCCATAAGCCTTTTATGCTTCACCGCCCCCTTTCTGACGGGGTTAGCACCACCGAAATTTCAGCTATAAAAATTCTGACTTGACCAAAAAATGCGGATGGCGAGACTCGAACTCGCACGGCAAAGCCACACGCCCCTCAAGCGTGCGTGTCTACCAATTCCACCACATCCGCGTGGGAGGTACAGTGCTCAGAGGCTTGCGAGAACTGCTCATATAACATAGCTCAGATTGGGCTGTTTTCAATGCCAAAATTTGACCTGTGGGTTGGAGCAACAGGCTGGCACTGGCTTCCGCTATAAAGCGCTAGGGGAAACGGGCGATCGCCCTCAGCCCGACACGCCGCCCTGAGGCACTTAAGCCGCCACTTTTTGCAGGGCCAAAAATCGCTGCAGGCGCATCAGATTCAAGCTTTGCCCGAGATTGATTGGCAGCAAGGAGATGCCTTCAATCCGCGACTGCACCCACCCATCGCCCCAACACCATTCATGGAAGCCATCCACCCCCTCCCACAATAAAAACCGAATGCTCTGGGGGGTTAAATCAGTGACTTGGTGCTGCACTTTGACGGGCCCAAGATAGCTGGTGAACACTGTGCCTGCGTCTAAAACATCGGGTAAGCCGACAGAAAAGGTTTGAGGCCACAGCCATTGCGTAAATTGACGCGGTTGCAGCAAGCTGTCGCGGATGATCGCCGCCGGGGCGTCTACTTCAACCCGCAGGGTCGTTTGCTGGAAGGTGCCAAACATAAACTGCCATCTGCTTTTACCTCTTTATTGTGACCCAGTGTGGCCGATTTAGGCGATGCGATTGAGGACAGAATCATGCCAAACACACTGCAGGATACGGAATTTGAGATACCTTGCGAGAACGGCGAAACCGGGCAAAGTTTAGCGTTCAGAATTCGACAGGGGCAACCAGTAACGAGGAATCTCGCCAGCCAGCTAACCTGCCAGCCTCATATCCAGTGCCCCTCACATGCCTCATACGCCCCTTATCTTCCCTACAGCCATCCCCGCAGACGATAGACCAGCAGACCAATATATTCCTTCATGGCGCGACTGATGCTGTCGAGATGGCTGGCATCGGGCAGCAGACTCAGCAAAACGGCTTGTCGAGTACCGCCCACTTCGGTGATCTCCCGCTCCGAAATGAGAAAATCCGTGGGGGCGGCGATCGCCTCAATGCCCTGTTTTTGAAAAATCGCTAGCGATCGCGGCATGTGCATGGCAGACGTTACCAGCAAGACACGATGGATCCCTTCCTGTGCCAAAATCGCTTTGACGTTGACCGCATTTTGATAGGTATTCAGTGAGGTCGGGTCTTCCAAAATCTGGGCTTTGGGCACGCCCATGGCTATGGCAATTTGGGCCATATCGTCCGACTCGGGCGGGCCGCCACCGCGCCAGGGAATGCGGCCACCGCTGAGAATCAGCTGGGGCGCTTTGCCGGCTTTATAAAGTTGCGCGCCGTGCAGCACGCGATCGCCCGCCTCCATGACATCGACCCACGGGCGCGGATAGTCGGCCGGCCGAGTGCTGCCGCCGAGCACGACAATCGCTTCCGCCTCAGGCATGGGATCCGGCGGCAGGTTTTGCCACTCCAACGACTGCACTAGCTGGGTTGCCACCCAGGCATTGCTGCCCGCCCACAGGATGAGAAAGGCCGCCATCGTGCTGAGCATGGCTAACCGTCGCCGTCGGCGCCAAGTTGCCCACAGCGTCAGCAAGAGTAGGAGCGACGCTAAGCCCAACGGATAGACCAGCAAGGGTAATAGCTTCGACAAAAATAAAAACATGAACTCACTAACACAACGGCACCCCAATTCTGGCAGGTCGAGTCGTGTTGCTCTCCGAGCTGACAAGCATCCTCCCCTGGCTAAGCAAAGCGGGCTGCCAACTTCTCTTAATCAGACCAAGAATTTTGTGCCCGCTGCCGCCGCCGTTGCCACCGCCATAGCCGTCGCCAGCAGTAGATGATGAGACCGGCTACTATCACAACCGCCAAGATCGGCGCGGTAATGGCTAGAATTGTCAGCACGGCTGACATCAGCATTTCCAGTACGCCGACTAGCGGATTAGCCA
>JBCCNE010000510.1:0-3816 GCA_039026015.1 Cyanobacteria bacterium P01_C01_bin.70
CCAATGGGCATCGAGAGGCCAGACGCCATTTCCCGGTGAGTCTGACTTTCGGTTGTGCGAGCGCCAATCGCAGTCCATGCAATCACATCAGCGATATATTGGGGCGTAATCGGGTCTAAAAGTTCCGTGGCTGCCGGCAGTCCCATATGAGCTAAGTCCAGCAGCAGCTTCCGCGCGATTCGTAGCCCAGTGTTAATGTCATAGCTGCCGTCTAAGTGGGGATCGTTGATCAGCCCTTTCCAACCAATGCTAGTGCGAGGTTTTTCAAAATAAACCCGCATAACAATTTCAAGCGAATCGGCCAGCTCGTCTCGCAGCACCGCCAGCTTTTGCCCATAGTCTAAGGCGGCATCGACATCGTGAACCGAGCACGGCCCTACGATAACCAGCAACCGACGATCTTCGTTGTAGAGAATGTTGCGAATGCGATCGCGGGTCTCAGTGACTAACGCTGCCGCTGTTTCGGTTAACGGCAGCTCATGGTGAATCAGTGCGGGACTCGCGAGGGGGCGTGTTGCCACAACGTGCAGATCTTGAGTCTTATGCATAAACTTGAGTTGATTTAGGTGCCGGACTTTTTAGAGCGCATCATCAATTAATCCTAGAAACCTTGTGGGATAAGCATTACTGCGCCCGTCTTAAACCTTGTAAGCTAGGGGCTGAAATCCTTAACTGCCGAAGCATCAGATAGTTAAATGATGACAGCCCCTAGTATCCCTCACCATTGTGATGCTTTTTGGGATGGATGTGAGAACTTCCCTATCTAAAATTGTGTTCAATCTAGCAAAAACCGCAATGCTTCTTTAATTCGGGCAATTACGGCAGAATTCTTAAGATCTGCGGCGATCGCCCCATTCGCCGATCACATCAATTTAGTTGCACCACCGACCAAGATCCGGCTTTCTGTAGGCTCCTCAGATTTTCTTCTTGATGGGCAACCGCTCTAGGCGCGTCATCAATTAAATCCAGAATGCTGGCGGTGTAAGCACATCCGCGCCCGCTCCGCAAAACAAGCTAGGGGCTGAAATGTTTTCCACATAAGGACTTGATCGCTAAATGATGACAGCCTCTAGGCTCAGAGCGCAGCCGGCGACAACGACAATCGAGTATGGACATAGACTGGTGATGACAGGGTATGCCAAAGCAAGTAATTATCACGCGATCTACATTATTAAATTAAGGCCAGAATTTTTCTTGCGCTAATCCGACCGCACTCATATCACCTTACTATGGTTGGTCTGAACCATAAGGCAGTCTCAGGGCTCCATTTAATCCCCTCAGTTTGGGACAATTCGCGATCGCCTTATCCTTTGCTCCACGCCCTTACTCTATGCCTTTAACTAGAACGATTAGTGCCATCGTTGCCATTTTTTTTGCCCTTCTCATCGTGGTGTTGGGAGGCTGGTATTTCACTGCGGCGTTTGGAGTAATTGTCTTTTTAGGACAGCGGGAAATCTTTCAACTTGTCCAGGCCAAAGGAATTTTGCCCGCTGCTAAAACCACCTTTGTGGTGAGCCAGCTGCTGCTAATTTTTGCCCATATCTCACCCCCTTTAGCCAACGCTATTTTGCCCTTGGGGGGCACTTTTATCTGCTTTTATCTATTATTTCAGCCCAAGTTTGCCACGATCGCGGATGTTGCCGCCTCAATTCTGGGCCTATTTTACGGTGGCTATTTGCCCAGCTATTGGATTCGCCTGCGGGATCTCAACTCCATTGATGCTCTACCTTTGGATGGATTTTGGCCCAATTGGCCAGTGCAAATCACCGCTCTACCGACAGGCTTAACGGCTACTTTGATGGCGTTTGCCTGCATTATTGGAGCCGATATCGGCGCTTATATTGTCGGGCGCTTATTTGGCAAAACCCCGCTCTCTAACATCAGCCCCAAAAAAACGGTTGAAGGAGCTGTTTCTGGCATGGTTATCAGCATTCTTGTGGGGATGCTGGGTTCGCGACTGCTGACATGGCCAATTAGTCCTCTATCGGGAGGAGCACTGGGCGCCCTAATCGGTATCACTAGCCTGCTAGGCGATCTCACCGAATCGCTGATGAAACGAGACGCCGGAGTCAAAGATTCCGGGCAGCTAATCCCAGGTCACGGAGGCATTCTTGATCGCACCGACAGCTATGTATTCACCGCCCCTATCGTCTACTATTTCGTCACCCTGCTGCTGCCTATTTTGCCGGGATAAGTGGGCAGCTGGGTAGCAGGAGCGGGGCATCTTGGCCAAAGCTAGATGGATTACTAGAGAGCGCGATTCCCCAAAGGGCTTGCTCGAACTTGGAATATGTAAATTAAGTGAATCGGATTTTCGGTTTTGGATTTTGGCATGCTGCCCTCCGCATTCCGCATTCTTTAAGGCCAGCAATCTTCCGGTCTACTTGCTGTCAGGCAGTCGGTAAGTTGGCAGTGCGAGGCCCCAAATAATGGCGGCTAAGCGGAGACTAAAAATTGCCGCCATGCCGATCAATGTCGCGATCGCCGGATCAATTCCCAGAGTCTGCAGCAATAGATAGAGCGCGATTCCGGCGATCGCTGCAGTAGCGTAAATGTTGCTGCGCCGCAAGATAATCGGAATTTCTACCAGCAGGATGTCGCGAATAAGCCCCCCAATCACGCCTGAACACGTCCCCATAAGAATAATCACGAGGCTATGCAATTGAGCCGCTTCAGCGATTTGAGCACCGCTGATGCTAAATAATGCCAGGCCCCCGGCGTCAGCAATCAGTAAGGCCCTTTGAGGCGGTTTGAAGTATTGGGTATAGAGAATAGTGAGCAGGCCAGCGCCCAAAGCGATCAGCAAATAGTCGGGTTGCTTAATCCAAAAGACGGGGGAACGATCAAGCAGCAGGTCTCTGAGAGTGCCACCGCCTAAAGCTGTGACCATCGCAGTGACCAACACGCCCAGTAAATCCAGCTGCTTACGTCCCGCAGCTAAAGCGCCGCTGACGGCAAACACCATGACTCCCAACATATCGAGGATGTACAAGATCAAGGTGGGATTCATAGTGGCAGAAAGGTCTTGACGACTGCGGAGGCTACCATTATCTCATTCAGCTGGATCGGATATTGAGCGCTGATATTGTCGTTTCAGGAGCTAATTCGGAAAGGGTGGCGCAAGCGGGCCAAAGATCTCGTTAGGCGTATTCCAGCCATAGGCGTTGCCAGTTCCATTAAGACAAGACGGCGAGCCATCTGGCTGTGGGCTAGGCATCCGAACATTACTGGTTGCATAAGCCTAGGGGCTGTCATCATTTAACGCTCGAATCTTTATGCTAAAAGCAGTTCAGCCCCTAGCGGGTTTTGCAGAGCGGGCGCGGTAATGCCTATACCGCAAGCATTCTGGATTTAATTGATGACGCGCCCTAGATGGCTAAAGCTATAAATTTGTATCCCAAGACCTCGAAGCGACCCGTGAGCGTGTAGGAAAAAAGCCTATTCGGGAATACCGAAGCCAGGATGTTTTTTTAGAGGTAATACGATGTTTTTTAGAGGTAATACTCAGACTTGACATCAAGCCTGATTGCTCACTAGCGATTTATAGAGCATGACGGCATCGACATAGTGACCGCCAGGCAATTCTACGCCCTGAGGCACTCGACCAATCTCCCGGAACCCCAGCGATTCCCAAAGTTTGAGCGATGGCAGATTCGTTTCAAACACGAGGTTATACATTACCGCTCGGTAACCGCGATCGCGGGCCAGCGCCAACATCGTTTCTCCCATCCAGCGGCCGAGTCCCTGTCCTCGCATTTCAGGCGCTACAATAAATCCGGCGTTACCAATATGGCGACAGCGTCCTGGAAAGTTGGG
>JBCCNE010000511.1:0-3806 GCA_039026015.1 Cyanobacteria bacterium P01_C01_bin.70
ATTGTCCGGATAGCTTGTCAAGCTTTCGTAAATCAGATCAAGCGGCGATCACAAATTTATTGATCGATTTACATACTAAAAATAGCGATGGTATGCCACCTCAAAGTGAGGACATCGCCTGTATTGAAAGTCGGTTCGACAGTCATCGCCATCTACCAGGCAGCGCTTAATGCCTGCCATGTCGTCCGGCAACTTATTGAACTTATTTGGTCCATTGCACTCGTGTTTATGGAGGAATTGTGTGATGCGTGTTTACATGGATGCTACGTTTCGAGCTGCCGTTAGCTACGGTAAGCTGCTGTTGGGACTTGCCATTCTGGCAGTGGTGCTGTCTCAAGCGGTGAAAATCTGGGGTAATGATCCGGCTGTTCAGGAAATCAGAAACCTGCTGCAGTCGGAACAAACTGAACGGCCATAGATCATGGTCTGCAGGCTCCAGCATGAGTCGTGCGGCTGTTCTGAAACTCAAGGGAATTAGTTACGATGCGCCGCCTAACCCTAGAGCGATCGCGTCCATGACCCGGGCAACGGGTACGACTTCCATGGGCGTATCGACGCCGCCCTGTCCCTTGGGCACAATCGCTCGCTTAAATCCCAGCTTGGTAGCCTCTTTGAGGCGCAGGTCGAGCTGGGCCACGGGGCGCACCTGTCCCCCCAGTCCTACCTCGCCCAAAATGACGGTGTAAGGGTCGATCACGCGATCGCGAAAGCTAGCGGCGACTGCTAGGGCAATGCCCAAATCGGCCGCCGGTTCGCCGACATTGAGTCCCCCCGATGAGGCAACATAGGCGTCTAGCTTAGAGAGGGGAATACCCACTCGCTTTTCCAGCACGGCCAGAATTTGCAGCAGCCGATTAAACTCGATGCCCGTGGTCGAGCGGCGCGGCGAGCTGTAGCTGGTGGGGCTGACAAGGGACTGCAGTTCCACCACGAGAGGGCGGGTGCCTTCGCAGGCGACGATGGTCGCAATGCCGGAAACCGCTTCATCGCGGTTGCCTAAAAACAGCTCTGACGGATTGTGGACTTCCTGGAGGCCGCGATCAACCATTTCAAAAATGCCGAGTTCGTGAGTTGCGCCAAAGCGGTTTTTGACTGATCGCAGCAGTCGATGGCTGGCGAAGCGATCGCCCTCAAAATACAGCACCGTATCGACCAGATGTTCCAGCACTTTGGGGCCGGCGATCGCTCCCTCTTTGGTAACGTGCCCCACGATAAATAAGGCAATATCACTCCGCTTGGCGACCTGCATCAGGCCTGAAGTGCATTCCCGCACCTGCGACACCGATCCCGGAGCGGACGTTAGCGCACCGTAATAGAGCGCTTGAATACTGTCGATAACGGCCACCTTGGGCTGCAACGACTCTAGCTCCATCAAAATGGTTTCCAAATCCACTTCCGGCAGCAGATAAAGTCCCCGATGAGCTGGTGTCTTTGGAACGGTTGCTGACTCCTCAGCTTGGCTATCGGCGGCGCTGCCCGTAATGCCGAGCCGCTGCGATCGCAGCTTTACCTGCTGCCCGGACTCTTCAGCGCAAACGTACAGCACTCCCGTGTGCTGGGCGAGATAGTTGGCCACCTGCAGCAGCAGCGTCGATTTGCCAATGCCAGGGTCGCCGCCGACCAGTACCAGTGAGCCGGGAACAATGCCGCCGCCGAGTACCCGATCAAGTTCGTCATAGCCTGAGGGCTGTCGCGGTTGCGGTCGGTCTTCAATCTGATTGAGGGTAAGAGCCAGTCGCGGCTCCTGCTTTGGGGTCGTTTTGCTCTTAGCCGCGGTCCGCGATCGCCCACGCACGGCTCCTACTTTGGCCGGTTCTGACGCTTGCACTATCTGCTCAACCATAGTGTTCCAATTGCCGCAGACGGAGCATTTGCCGAAATATTGGGATGACTCTGCGCCACAGCTATTGCAAACATAGATGGAGCGGGATTTGGCCATGCGAATTCCTGATTTGGTTAATGCATTTGTATCATTTTGGATGAGATTTAGCCAGTTGGAGGCAGTTAAAAACGACGGCGAATCAGCAACTACTAAAAACGCTGAAACTTCCGCCAAGCTTATACTGATCTCCTCAGTCCTGGGCTGAAAGCGGATAAAAAGAGGGAAATCTCGAGGTAGAGTAAAAATACTCTGTTAAAAACCGTAAAGGCTGGTTATGGAAGCTGACGCACTGCTCAAAAATCTTCGTCGTTCTGCTCCAACTCACTTTTTGAAAGCGCTGCTGGACGACAGCCTAACAGTCTTTTGGGAGGATTGGCTGGAATTACGCGCGCGCATTGCGCAGGTGGCGGCTTCGGGCCTCGTATCGCCGCTGATTTATATCCTAGCCTTTGGTCTGGGGCTCGGTAGCTCGCTTGATCGCGTTGCTGAACCCGCAGTTGGCGACAGCTATCTCGAATTTATCCTGCCGGGCATGGTGGCGCTGTCTTCCATGGTTATTAGCTTTGGCGGCACGACCTTCTCGATTTGTGGCGATCGCCTCTTCACCAAAAATTTTGAAGAGATGATGCTTTACCCAGTGCATCCCCTGGCGCTGCATCTAGGCAAAATGCTGGCGGGCATTGTGCGCGGCATGATGACGGCAGCCTCAGTCATTTTGGTGGCGATTCTGTTTACAGGCAATCTTTGGGGATTTCTGAATCCGCTGTTTCTGAGTCTGCTGGTGCTCAACTGTGCTGTGTTTGCGGGATTGGGCGTCATTGTCGGCCTCAACGTCAAATCGTTAGAAAGCGTGGGTCTGTTCAACAACTTTTTGATTGTGCCGATGTCATTTCTCGGCGGTACTTTTTTTGATCCCAGCACCTTGCCAATGCTGCTCAAAGGCATTGTTTATCTGTTGCCTTTGACTTACACCACGATCGGTCTCCGGGCAGCGGTTTATCAGCCGCTGGCGGAATTTCCTTGGTACAGTTTCCCGATTCTCTTGGTAGTAGCGATCGCGCTAGCTTACGTTGGTGCCCATCAGTTCTCTCATCAGCAAGATTGATTCCCTGCTTAGAATGACGGTGTGGACAGCAGTGGTTGAAATTAGAGGCTGTCATCATTTAGACTGCCAATTCCTTGATAGCCAGGGTTTCAGCCACTGGGTAGTGAAATTGGGACAGGCGTGATAGTGCTGATTCTATAAGTTTCTGGCCCTAATTTGGTGACACGCCTTAGCTGCTGCTTGCCGCTCAGACAGGAGTAACTGATGAAATTAGCGATCGCGCAAACGCATCCGGTCAGAGGCAACGTGCAGGCTAATCTCGTTCAACATCAGCGTTGGGCATCACTAGCGGCACGATACGGGGCTGACGTTCTCATGTTTCCAGAGCTGTCTCTGACTGGGTATGAACCGTCGCTCGCTAAAACGCTGGCAGTGTCGCCCACCGACGATTGCTTAGAGCCGCTGCAACAGCTTGCGGATCGCCACCGACTCACAATTGCTGCGGGAATGCCAACTCGACACGGCCAAAACTTCTGCATCAGTACCCTCCTATTCCATCCCCAGGCAGCGCGTCAGGTGTATGCCAAGCAGTATCTGCACGCTGACGAAGAGCCCTTTTTCACTTCAGGACACAATCTGACGGGGATGATAGCGACTGCGCCGGCAGTGGCGATGGCCATTTGCTATGAACTGTCAGTGCCACAACATGCTCAGCAAGCTGTGGCCGCCGGTGCCCAGGTCTATCTTGCCAGCGTGGCTAAATCCGCAGCCGGGGTGGAAAAAGCGATGTCCCGACTCGCCACTATTGCTGAGCAGCACAGCCTGCAGGTCGTGATGGTGAACTGTGTTGGTCCCTGTGAAGACTTCGAGGGAGCGGGC
>JBCCNE010000512.1:0-3799 GCA_039026015.1 Cyanobacteria bacterium P01_C01_bin.70
ACCAGCTGCTTGACGTCAGCGATCGCCTGCAGTTGATAATCACTGGCCTCTTGGAATTTAACCAGCGATTCTGACACGCCGTCTAACTTTTGACGCATGCCGCCAACTTTTTCCTGCAGTGGCACCAGCAGTTCTGATAGCAGCTGAACGCGACCTTCAATGGCTCCCACTTCGCCGCGTTTGTCCTGTAGCTGCTGATCCTGCTGCTTCAAGTC
The DNA here is from genome assembly GCA_039026015.1 of Cyanobacteria bacterium P01_C01_bin.70. GTDB lineage: Bacteria > Cyanobacteriota > Cyanobacteriia > Phormidesmidales > Phormidesmidaceae > Halomicronema. The sequence goes on from JBCCNE010000512.1 coordinate 216, forward strand.
TTCGCGACCGGCTGCCAGCTCGTTTGACTTTTGCTCAACTTCGCTTCTGAGCGCCTCTAGCTGTGCTTGGCTTTCCTTAATCTCAACTTCCGACTGCTGGAGTTCGTCGGTAGTTTGTTGACGCAGGGTATCAATTTGCTTCAAGACGGGCTCCAGATCGACAATGTTCACGGGCGCCTCTTCGGCTGCCAGCCCTTGGCGACGTCGCAGCACGGCCTGGTGCTGGCTAAGCACCTCTTCGCGCTCCAAGAGGTTGCGACGCTGTCCTATCAGAGTCTCGTTGAGCATCTGGTAGCGGTCTTGCTCATCAGCTAATTCAGTTTCTAACTGTAGGCGATCGAACTCGCTGGCCTGATCCATGCGCTGCTTCAGCTCATTCATCGCCTGTTGCTCGAGCTTCAGCTCTTCTTCTTGATCATTGACGAAGCGCGACACTTTTTCCAAGTCTTTTTCTAAATCAGAGACGACTTTCTGCAACTCTTCTATGGGCAGAGCATCTAAAGCAGCAACATCGACCTTGTTGCTCAGGCGCACTTTGTCCGAGGTGTTGAGCAGCTCATAAACCTTTTGATAAAGATTGCTTTGCGCCTGCAGCTGCTGAGACAGCGCCTGCATCTGGCTCTGCTTGTCAGCAATTGCCTGTTGCCGCACCCTCAGTTCAATCTTCCGAGCATTGAGTCCGGTTTCGGCCTCATGCCAGCCATGCCAATGTCCTGACAGCGTTTCAATCTCCTGCTGCAGCTCCTGGCGTCTCGTTTCTAAATGCTGCTGTTGCTCTTCGAGCGACTGTTGCCGTTCAGACAGCAGATCTTGCTGCTGATTCACCAATTCATAGGAAAGATTTAGCTGCTCACGCACCGACTCGGTGGGGGTAACAGCATTAGTCAGCCGCTCTAGCGCCTCCTGCAACTGTTGCATCTGGGATTCATCGAGTCCTACCTGCTGGGCAGCATCTTCTTGGCGTTCTTCAAAACGGCGAATTTCGCCGTTGAGATGGTCCCAAGCCCCCTGCAGTTCTTGGTGCTTGCGATCTAAATCTTGCTTCAGACCGTCGAGGTCCTGTTGGGCGGCCTCAATTTCTTGACGCTGGGCATCTAACTGCTCTAAATCTGCTTCAGCCTGCTCTACCTGTTCCTGACGGTTTTCTAGCTCTAACTCGCGGCGATTCAGCTCTTGACTCTGGAACGTTAGCGACTGCTTCCACTGCTCAATCTCTTCTTCCTGAGATTTAGACTTCTTATTTTGATTAGAAAAATTCTGCAAAATGCCCACAAGGGGACGACCCGCATCGTAGTGCCGTTTAATCTGGCGATTGTTGTTCAACTCAACCATGACCAGCGCACCAGCGTTATAGCTAGCGTCGTCGGGAGCAGCGATAACCTCGTCACCGGGCACCCCTGTCCAGGTATCACCGCGTTGACAAGCCAGAAGCTTAAAATCCGCCTTACCGCCGCCGATGAATCCAGTCTTTTTTTGAACCTCAGCCAGATAAAGCACGCTAGTTTTCCTCTTCCCGTTTCGTGATCACTGGATGCTACAACCTTGAGACTTTTACCTCAGAAGAACCGTTACGTGTATTACCAAACAGTTGGATTTAGCGGCTCAGTTGTGATTGAATAAGCACCCCGCATGGCCCTGTAGTCCCAAGGTGACAAAACCTTTTCGTCTATTCTTAAGCTAACTTATGTTGCCCAGGATGCAGTGATCTCGTACCACACCTGGTTGATTGTCGTTAATTGTATATGGCAATCCCTTATTCGACTCTCGAATAGCCGAGATTAGTTAATGTCTAAAGCTTTACAAACGCTTCTGAACGTCCGTAAAGACGATCGCGATCGCCTCATCAGAACTGCGTCTCACATTCTGACAGTTAGCTTTGGGAGGCCAAGGGAATCTCCTCGGCATGGCCCCAAAAAGCTTCGAGGCCATAGTAGTCACGCGCGTCAGGCAGAAAGATGTGCACGATGACCTCCCCATAGTCCTGCAGAATCCAACTGCTTTCTCCTTGGCCCTCAGTGCGGACGGGATGGCGATCAAAATCGGTGGCGGCAACATCGGCCACGCTGCGGGCGATCGCCCGCACTTGAGCGTATGAGAAGCCGGTAACAATGACGAAATAATCGGCAATAAAGGAAACTTCTTCGACCCTGAGAATCCGAATATCTGCACCTTTACGCTCGCTGGCGGCATGGGCGAGTGCCTGAGCAAACTCGTAGGTGTCATCCTCGCTGATAGAAGGGTGATTGACAGTGGGAGCTGCTGCTGCAGGGTGAGTCGGTTTTTGCAGAGGGGTTACAGCATTTTGGAAGTCTGACATATGAAGGCGAGTATCCTCAATTCAACATGGTTTTGCGGGGGTGATTATCTGGGTAGTTTAGATGGACTGGCGATAATTCAGATTCAGTCACTTACGAAGTTGTTGCTGTTTGACGGCGATGGACTGACAAACACCAGTTATGGGTCAGGATAGTGCGGGGATGAACTGGGCGCTGCTTTTCTAGCAGATGTTGTAAGGAAAAAACACAGGTTTCGTAAACTGCTCTCCATAAATCACCATAGCTTAGCTGCCTTAGATGGTGTAACTGTGGGGTGTCGCCGCGACCGGGCTCAAGGGCATCAGCTAGATAGACGACGGCGGCGATCGCGTCCATATCGGGGCTGCCCAGGGTGTGATTAGCGATCGCCCTGAGCACCACTTCATCGGTGACGCCAAACTGGTCTCTAGCCACCACTGCCCCCACGGGAGCGTGCAGTAAATGCGGCATCTGCCGCTCGACGGGATGCAGCTCCCACCCTTCGGCAGCGGCCATGGCCAATAGTTTTGCCGCCGGAAAGCATTTGGCCAAATCGTGCATCAGTCCACCCTGCTGCGCCTGGGCTACTGACAAGTGGTGGTGTTGGGCTAAGGCGATCGCCATTTCCTCCACCCGCAAAATGTGCTGCAGACGTTTCTCTGGTACCGCTGTCTTCAACCAAGTCAAAACGTCTTGGCGCAGGGAGGATGACATCGAGCAAGACTTCATAACGATTTATCAACAGCCCGCCAATTTTGCCAAGGCGGTTCACAGTTATCGACGTTCTTTTATGGTCAAAGACATCTGACATGCCGCCGCCCGTAGAAAATCTAACAATTAAGGCCTATTCGTTTGGCCACAGAGTTGGTTTAATAGCGGGCTCAACACAGCGACTATTGGGGGCCAAACACTTCAGAATGGCGTAAGCAGCCTCGACCTCGCGCCCCCACAATTTGCCCAGCTTCGTCATAATACATACATCCTACTTGAGGTGGCGAATACCACCAAGCCGCAGCCCCCAGCACGCTAGTTACCGAGATCGCCAGAGCAATTAACAAGGGTATCTTTCGTTGAGGATTAGGCGATTTATCCATCATTTAAGATTTCTGCTATGCCGCACCGTATGAACGTGATGTATCGCGTTTCTATCCATGCAAATTCTGTCTGTCACGCTCAAAAACTTCAAAACCCACCACGATCGCCATTTTACGTTTGCGCCGGGAACCAATGCCATCTGCGGTGAAAATGGCGCGGGCAAGACCAGTATTTTAGAGGCGATCGCCTGGACGC